>NZ_JADBVM010000255.1:0-7199 GCF_020244875.1 Microcystis sp. M44BS1 | reverse complement strand
TGATACTAAACGTCGGGACATATAAACAGTTATAAGGTTGGTCAGGGTTGACCTGTTAGATTCAGTCGAGGGACTGAAGACCTTACTAGGCGGTTATTTCAGGCATTCGGTTCCTTATTTCATGCCTAAACGTTTCGCACTCCTTGGCTTTATTTTAGGGTTTGCGGCAAAAAGTTTTTTGTGGGGGCAGGGTATGGGGTGTGGGGAGTTTTCTGCTGTGAACAGTGAACAGTAAACAGTAGCAATGCTCACCCTACAGACTCTCTAGACAATCTGCAAACAATCTGCGATCAAACTATCGATGCTGCGCCCCTAGATTGCACCTGCTCTGATTGGTAGGGGCGTATATGTACGCCCTTTCTTCGATCCTATAACCTCAAGAGAGCCATTAATAATTAGCCCCACCGAGATTAATTTACTTAATTCCCACTAAAAAAGTTGTACCGATCGCCATAATTGCCAATCCGATGAACTTGCTAATTAGAGTTGCTTGCTTGGCTAATTTTTCCTTGATGACACTGCCAAGGAAAAAAGCACCAGATGCGATCGCTAATTGCATCACGGTAAAACCAATTAAATAGGCAACTAAAGCGGCAACTCGCGCCCCGATAATTGATTCTCCGTAGGCATAACCGTGGAAAATTCCCGCGATCATTGCCAAAGTTGCCAGAGCGATCGTATGAAGATTAGAATGATTTTGTAACCCTTTTTTCAGAGTTAAAATTACGCCAAAAATCACCACAGAAAGGGCAATAATTCCTTCAGGAAAAAGTAAACTTATTCCCTGTAAATGAATCCCCGTCCCGATTAAAGTGGCAATCGCAAAAGCGATCGGAATTAATAAACCCTGTTCCATCCCCACAGCAATTAAACCACTAGCCACCACAAAAGCTAAATGATCTAAACCGATAACCGGGTGAGCTAAACCCGATAAAAATCCGTTCCAAAAATTATCGGGAGTTTGCCCTCCCGTGGCATGATGGGCGAGGGTTTTGCTGGCAAAAATTAACAGGAAGAGAGGGACAATAGTTAATATCTTTGTCCAACTTTGACGAAAAATTATCTTCATTGATTACCTCAAAATTATGATTCGGAAACCCGCGCAACAATCGCCCGGTGTCGGGGACTGGTGGGGGTAATGATCGGTGCTTGAAACCCCGCTTCAACTAATGCCTGTTCGATATCGAGAGTAAAATATTGATCGAGATAGGGTTCGGTACTCTTGAGTAAGGTGAGGACATAAGGGGGCATTTTTCGATAAATTTCCGAGCGCGGATTCATATCCATCAGCGTCAAATAACCCCCCGATCGCAATAAACGACGCGCTTCGGCGAAAATTTCTCTAGTAGCCTGTTGGGGTAGTTCGTGGAACATTAAAAACGAAGATACCAGATCGTAGGACTGACTGGGTAATTGAGTTTTTTCCGCAGCCGCGTGTTGCCATTGAATCGTCTTTTGTTTTTGTTGAGCTTGGTATTGGGCAACGGCTAAATAGTAGGGAGAGAGATCTAACCCAGTTACCCGCGCTTGCGGATAAGTATCTTGCAGTGCGAAGCTACTCATGCCGACACTACAGCCTAAATCGACAATATCGTTAATTTCTGCCTTGATTTGCTCCTTCAATATCCGGTGATATTCCCGCCGCAATCGCGGATCGCCGTCAATCCCCGCCCCGGGCCAGATGGTAGAATGAACAGCATAGGCGGCAGATTCTACCTCAAAAGCTGGCAACCAGTCTAAATTGCCCTTTTCGTAAGCGTGGAAAGAACAAACGTAGTATTCGGGATAGACGAGATCGGGATTTTCTACCGCTTGCAGTTCCCGACTCCAATCCCTTTGTTGCCATTGTTTGACGGTTTCTCGCCAAGGTACACCTAGTTTTTCGGCTCTTTTAATCATCATATTGCGGGCCTGATAGCGAGCGATGTCAAAAAGCGGTTTTATGCCGAGAATACGGTTAACTAGACCAGAAACAGGATTAAAGGAGGCCGGAACGGGTGTAACTGTCATAGAAAAGCTTCGATCGTAAATTTTCCCTTTCTCATCTTATAACAGTGATCAGTGATCAGTAATCAGTAATCAGTGAAAAAACAGCACTGTCACCGCCATTTAATACTGCTCAGTTAATACCACTCACTGACAACTCACATCTGATAACTGTTTACTGACCACAGCAAAAAGCTCCCTAACCCCCCATCGGTTCAATTTTTATTATGAGAACAATCGCTGAAATCAACGACAAAATTGCTAAAAAAACGGCTGTAGTCTGGACAGTAGAGGAATTAAAAAGCCGCGTGAACGAGATGGGAATTAAGGAGGTTTTTTCCCAAGTAGATGTGGTTTGTACGGGAACCTTTGAACCGATGGAATCTTCCGGGGCAATTATTAATTTAGGTCAGACGGATCCGCCGATAAAAATTCGTCAATGTTGGTTAGATGGCATTCCTGCTTATGCCGGTTTTGGGGCGGTGGATTTATATTTAGGAGCCAGTGCTATTAGTGATCTAGCGGCCAAAAATGAGAATTTAGAGGCAGAAAATCCCGAAAGGGGTGGCGGACATATTATTGAGGATTTAATCGCCGGAAAATCGATTCAATTGCGCGCTGTCGGCCAGGCTACCGATTGTTATCCTCGCACTTCTTTTGAAACGATTATTTCTAAGGATACCATCAATCAATTTTATCTTTTTAATCCTCGCAATCTCTACCAGAATTTTATCGTCGGAGTCAATGGGGGAGAGCGGACTTTATATACTTATTTGGGACCACTACAGCCGCGATTAGGTAATGCAGTATATTCTAACCCCGGCGCAATTTCTCCCCTGTTAAATGACCCCGATTTAGAGGCTATAGGCATCGGTACGCGCATTTTTTTAGGAGGAGGAATCGGTTATATTGCCTGGGAAGGAACCCAACATTTTCCCCTGCAAAAACGCCTACAAAATCGAACTCCTATTGGTCCTGCTTCTACCTTAGCCTTAATTGGGGATGCTAAACAAATGAATGCTCGCTGGGTGCGGGGTTGTTATTTCAAAAATTATGGGGCTTCTTTAATGTTAGGAGTAGCAGTACCGATTCCGGTTTTAAGCGAGGAAATTGTTCGACATTGTGCGGTAAAAGATGAGGAAATTGTCGCTCCAGTGGTGGATTTTTCCATTCCCCGGCGAGTCCGTCCTACCTTTGGTTTAATCACCTACGCTAAACTAAAAAGCGGTCGGATTATGATTGAGGGAAAAAGTGTTAGGGTGGCTCCTTTGGCCAGTATTTCCCTGTCCCGGGAAGCCGCTTTAGAATTAAAAGCACTAATCGAATCGGGAGAATTTACCCTCACAGAACCCGTGGCAAAAATTAATCTAGAGCGGACTTTTATCCCCCAGGATCGTTGGGGCGGAAAATTATCAATTGAGTGAGGAGTTAAGGGATTGGGTACAGGTGGCACAACCACAATTAAGATGACGAAAAATCGGATTTTCTTCCCCGGTTGTCTTGCCGATCATCATGTCACCTAAGTTCTTGGTATTGAAACTAGGATGAAAGGACTCTGGGGCAGCTTGTACGGAGTTAGTGGTAACTGCTAGGACTAATAAACTAGCGGAGGCAGTGGCAAGAATAACGACTTTTTGATTCATAAATTTGTGGGAATTATTGGCCATGAATACCACTAATTATAACACTGCCGACCGCCGACCGCCTCCGTTAACGGCCCAAAAGATTGGCAATATCAGCACATCCCCCCGGAATGGTTGCGCGGGACTTTTCCCCACACCAACGACAACAATAGTGACGTTGTTCCTCGCTCATGTTTTTCACCCCAGTAAAATTGACATTTTCTACCACTGCTCCCGTGTGTTCTCCGCTGTCATAATTGGGGGGAACGGTACGACTGCGGGGGGTAGCATTTTCTAGGGAACCATAAAATAAACGCATCCCTTTGATATCTGCCCCTCTTAAATTAGCTTCGTAGAGAATTGTCCGCGATACATTTGCTTTCACCAAATCGCTATAACTTAAATCGGCCCGCACCATATTCGCTTCGCTTAAATCGGTCCAGCGCAGATCCTGCCCAGAAATGTCGGCCCCCGCTAACATTACCCCCAATTGTACTACTCTTGTGCCAAACTCTCGATCCTCCGCATAACCCCCTTCCCCGTCTAGAATCGGTCGGCCTAGATAACGATCGCGTTTAATCGGTGATAATAGCCGCGATTGACTCAAAAAACGCAGTATTTTCGCTTTCCCGGCGGCATCGACACTGCTGAGGATGGAAGCGGTGCGACCTTCTGCGATCGCTCTTTCCTGGGGCCAATCTTCTAAAAATCCCTCCTCATCCAAGGCTAGATCGGAAATCCCCTGAAAATAGGAATCGATCGTCTGTTGTTGGGTAATGCGATTTTGTTGTATGGTTAAATCCTTAGAAATAACGTACTGTTCCCAGGCCACATAGACGGCTAACACGGCGATCATAATCTGTCCCAAGGCCCCCACCCACTCGGCCCAGGAACCGAACTCATCGTATTTAAAACTCTCCAACCATCGCAATATGCGATCGTAAACTCCTAAATATTTCCCTAATCCGGCCAGAGCGGCTATAAAAACGATAAAAGCGAAAACGGTCTGACGTTCAGAGGGGGTGAGATAATGGGCGATCCACTGGCGAATAGAGGGTAAAATCACCTGTAAAGATATTAATATCGCTACTATCGCCCCAGAAAAGCCTAACCAGTCCCAGCTAAAGACGAGGCCGATGGTCATCACCATCAGGGGGGCCAGTAATAACCCCGCGTTACCCGGTCGAAGGTCTTTTAATACTAGGATGCGCTGACGCAGAGGATTACGGGAAGATAAGGAGGAGACGTATTCGGAGGCATCGGGGGGCGATAAACCGGCTTTACCGTTATTTTCGGGGTTATCAGTCCTATTTTCCGCCGCGAGTTTTTCTGGGTCTTTGCGATCGCTCATGTTAATCCTTGTCAAGAGAAAATAATTCCACACCGAAAACTGAGGCGAAAACTCTCGATAAATCTTGCTGTACTTGCCTAAGACTAATATTAGGCAGAAACTGCCGTAAACTGCCCACGGGTTTATTAGCAATCCCACAGGGAATAATCTCGGCAAAACCGCTTAAATCTGGACAAACATTGATGGCAAAACCATGATAGGTAATCCAATGACTAACTTTAATACCGATCGCAGCTATTTTATACCCTTCTACCCATACCCCCGTCAGGCCCGCGATTCTTTCCCCCGACAATCCATAAATAGCGATAGTTTGCAGGATGACTTCTTCCAATTGTCGCAAATACCAGTGTAAATCCTGCCGATAATAGCGCAAATTGAGGATCGGATAGCCCACTAACTGCCCCGGACAGTGATAGGTGACTTCGCCTCCTCGCTCGATTCTATACACTTCTTTGTCGGTTTTGTCAAGATTAAATTTAATAAACTTAATATCTGAACCGCTACCGAGGGTGTAAACGGGGGGATGTTCCAGCAGCAGCAGCACATCGGGTAAGTCAGGATTAGCAATTCTCGCCTCCACCAGCGATCGCTGGTGCGACCAAGCGAGAGAATAGGGAGTAATTGCCTGAATTTTTAGCCCACAGAGACGAGGCATTTTTTGAGCATTCATCGAGAGATGTGATTGTTGACGCTCCCCGCTCTAAAAAGACGGGGATTCTTCGTTCATTGAGTCTCCGTTAGCAAGCAGGATTTCTCCAACCAACCAAGAGGGAATCTCTCCCCCCCCCACCCCCCCGATGTCGGGGGGGCAGGGGGGGGTGCGTGCGCCCCACGCTACTTAATCCCTTTTGCAAGATGTTTAAAGCGGCGTTTCTGTCTCGACAATCTGTATATCCACAATGAGGACAAACATGGGTTCGAGTAGATAGCGACTTTTGAACTTTTTGTCCACAATTAGAACAATTTTGAGACGTATTATGAGGTGAGACAGCTATAGTTAACTTGCCGTATTTGTCCCCAAAATACTCTAGCCATTGCCTAAAAACAGACCATCCTGCATCGGTTATCGACTTCGCTAAATGACGATTTTTGACCATGCCTTTGATATTTAAGTTTTCATACGCGATTAAGTCGTTAGACTTAACTAAACGGAGTGCCACACTTTTGACAAACTCTTCTCGTTGCCTACTTACTCTTAAATGTTTCCGAGCATATCGCTTTCTAGCCTTGTGATAATTACGAGATTGTTTTTTACCCTTACGGTATTTCTTTGACTTTTTCCTGTTTAATCGGTTTAGTTGTTTTTCAGCTTTTCGATAGTAGTTCGGACAATCAATTTGATGGCCTTCGCTATCTACTAAGAAAAACTTTAATCCGACATCAATCCCAGTGGCTTTCTGGGAAGGTGTTAAAGGTTTAACCGTGTCTCTGGGGTCTAATTTAATGCAGAACTGCACATAGTAACCATCGGCACGATTAAGGATTCTTACCCGTTTAATCTGGTCTGGTTGATAATAATTAATATCTCTAGAGCCAATCAGTTTAAGAGTCCCAATACCTTTTTTGTCTGTAAAGGTAATATGGCGTTTATCTTTTGATAGCTTCCATCCAGATACTTTATACTCAACGGAACGGGAATGTTTTTTAAACTTAGGGTAGCCTTTCTTTCCTTTAACTTTATTTTGGCAATTATCGTAAAACCGAGTAATTGCCCGCAAGGTTCTTTCTACGGCAGTCTGGCAAGCATGGGAGTTTAAATCATCAACAAATTTAAACTCTTTCCTTAATGCTGTGTTGTACCGAAATAACTCTGTTTTGCCAACACCCGGATTATCCATCCAATAACGCAGGACTTTATTCCGAACAAATTGGGTGGTCCGTATTGCTTCGTTAATGGCTTCTATTTGATTAGGTTTTGGCTTGAGTTAAACTAAGCCGAAGCGTCACCGCTTCGACTTGTCTTCAGAACGGAACGTGAAACTTTCGCTTCATTCCGCTCCTCAACTACATGGCTCTTTTCATGAGTACCAGTCATATCCTGTGCAGTTTTCAGGTCATGGCAATGTCGATGGAGCAACTGCTTATTGTTTCGATTGTTATTACCCCCTTTTGATGTGGGAGTAATATGGTCGGTTTCTAATAAATCTCCATCTCGGAAGTGTAATCCACAATATGCACAACGTCCTTTTTGTTTTTTGAGTAAAACGGATTTTTCGGTTGGCATTTCTGGGTGTTTACCC
>NZ_JADBVM010000254.1:0-2517 GCF_020244875.1 Microcystis sp. M44BS1 | reverse complement strand
AATTTTTACTCAAGATACTGATTTTTTAAGAATCAATCAATCATCTATAACTCATGCAGGAATTGCTTACTGTCCCCAACAAAGTAAATCTATTGGTCAAATAATTCGAGGACTACTCTTAATCTGGGAAATTCTTGAACCCGAAGAAATGTATAATCACATAGAGTTTATATAGAACCGCATGAAAATGCCTGCCAAAGATATTTTCCATGACTGTGTAAAACACGCCCTAATAAAAGACGGCTGGACAATTACCCATGACCCCCTACGGATTCGTTTAGCAAGAGGTAAAAACCTATTTGTTGATTTGGGAGCAGAAAGACTATTAGCCGCAGAAAAAGGAACAGAAAAAATAGCCATTGAAGTTAAGAGCTTTACTCGTCCTTCTGATATGAAAGACCTTGAAGAAGCAGTTGGTCAATTTGTCGTTTATACCCATCTCCTAAAGCGTTATTATCCCGAACATAAACTATTTTTGGCTGTTAGCGAAAACACCTGCAAAACAGTATTTGAAGAAGAAGCAGGTCAAACCTTAATTGAAGATGGTATTATTCAGTTATTTAGTTTCGATCCCAACCAGGAGGTAATTGTACGATGGATTCCTTAATTGCCCAATATCGGCAAATTATTGAAAAAACATTCCAAGATTATGCCGACTTCTTCGACACCGATCGCCAAATCCAAATCGAATTAGTCCTAGATCAAACCCGCGATCGCTATTTATTGGTTGAAACAGGTTGGCAAAATGGTTATCGAATCTACGGAACCCTATTACATATTGATATTATTGATCAAAAAATTTGGATTCAACACGACGGAACTGAGGATGGTATTGCCGATGAATTAGTAGCCGCAGGAATCCCTCAAAACCAGATTATTTTAGCCTTTAAATCCCCTGAAATTAGACCCTATACAGGCTTTGCTGTGGCTTAACGTTCAAATATGATGGACAATTCTCAAAACCGCGATCGCCCACCAAATAAATCACTATTAGAAGGAGATTAGAAACTCTTGATAACCCAAGTTAGCCATGAAAATCACCTACTTTCAAGATACGGACACTCTATATTTAGAGTTCAATAACAATCCTATTGTCGAGACTCAAGAAATCAATGAAAATACCTTGGTCGATCTTGATAAAAATGGGAACATTTGTGCAATCACCTTGGAACAGGCCAGAAGCTTAACGGATCTGAATGCTTTTTCCCTAGAAACTATTGTCGCGCCTCAATTAGCTTCAAGTTTATAAGATTTGTCATAATAAAATTATTCTATAAACCCTATGGATTCCCCATGCAAAACCAAATTAACCTTACCATTGAACGCTTTCAAGAAAACGGACAAGATTACTATGTCGCCACCAGTCCCGATATACAAGGACTTGTCGCTGAAGCTGATACAATAGATGCCGTCATTGATATTGCCAAAGACTTAATTCCCATCCTATTAGAATTGGAAACAGAAGATCAGCTTGTTATCACCACTTAACACAAATTATAGATAATCTTAAATTCGCAATGCCAGAAATTAGTCGTTTTTTAGGAATTATTATCACTATGTACTATAACGACCATACACCTGCTCATTTTCATGTTCGCTATAATCAACAAAAGGCGATCATTGACATTAAAAATCTCACTATTTTACAAGGTCAATTGTCTCCAAGTATTCTTGGTTTAGTAATTGAATGGGCTGCTATTCATCAACAAGAATTAAAGGAAAACTGGCAACTTGCTAGACTTAATGAACCTTTACAACCAATCCTCCCATTAGAATAAACCATGCTAAAAGATATTATTGAAGTGAAACCCCTAAATAATTATCAACTTTATCTTAAATTTGAAGATAATCAAGAGGGGATTATTAATCTTGAAGAAATTATCGAGTTTGTTGGCATTTTTCAACCGCTCAAAGACTTAGACTTTTTTAAAACTGTCAAAATTAATCCTGATTGGGGAACAATTTATTGGGAAAATGGGGCTGATTTAGACCCCGATGTTCTTTATTATCTCATCACGAATCAATCTCTTAACGACTTAGAAAAAGATGACTTACAACTTATTTAAAGTAGAGGAATTTTAAGCCATTAAAATCACCTAC
The DNA here is from genome assembly GCF_020244875.1 of Microcystis sp. M44BS1. Lineage (NCBI taxonomy): Bacteria > Bacillati > Cyanobacteriota > Cyanophyceae > Chroococcales > Microcystaceae > Microcystis > Microcystis sp. M44BS1. Next base: position 417 of record NZ_JADBVM010000254.1, on the reverse strand, counting down.
TTTCAAGATACGGATACTCTATATTTAGAGTTCAATAACAATCCTATTGTCGAGACTCAAGAAATCAATGAAAATACCTTAGTCGATCTTGATAAAAATGGGAACATTTGTGCAATCACCTTGGAACACGCCAGAAGCTTAACGGATCTGAATGCTTTTTCCCTAGAAACTATTGTCGCGCCTCAATTAGCTTCAAGTTTATAAGAGTTGTCATAATAAAATTATTCTATAAACCCTGACGTGATATAATATATATGACACTATGGGCGCAAGCATTGGGAGCATCTCACCTTTGCAATAAGTAGAAATGCTTAATGAGATCAATAAAAAAGTTAAAAAAGGCAACCATTTAGATAAGCACAGCGATGACGAAGGACTTGCGGTACATTACCAGATTCCCAACTTGCACCAGTAATT
>NZ_JADBVM010000253.1:0-5374 GCF_020244875.1 Microcystis sp. M44BS1 | reverse complement strand
TTCTCTAAGACTTTCCGGTATAGTTCACTTATCATTTTCGTTATTTAGGTCATATATAGTAAATATGACTTATCTTTTTTTGGAGTCTGTGTCTGTATTCCATGCTACATAAGCTTTTCAGCTTGCTTGTCCCCCTGTCAGGCTTTAGAACTGTGTAGAGATCCTAGTAATACGCTGTTACTTAGTATTACAAGTATTTGGGAAATGCAAATCAAACTACAACTAGGTAAACTATCACTCAAGATACCTTTAGCAGAAATGATTAATACTCAGCAGGAAACTAACCAAATTGGCCTTTTATCAATTACAGTCAGCCATGTTTTAGCTTTAAATACTTTACCTAACATCCATAAAGATCCATTTGACCGCTTGTTAGTTGCTCAAGCTAATCTTGAAAATGCTAGACTGATTAGCCATGATTCAATATTAGCAAAATATCCTGTTCAGATAGATTGGTAGATAGGGCTTGCTGAATAAATGTGAAATATAGACGAGGTAAGGGTTTTAGGGTTCTGTTTTGCTCTCACAGGTGCAAGATTTTGAGAGAATCGTCGTTCAAAACCTTGCGTCTTCATCGGCCCGCGTCCTGTAGGGGCGAAGCATTCGGACAATAACCTATCGGTGAAACCGTAGATTTTCTATCCGAATGCTTCGCCCGTACTTTTTCAGCAAGTCCTAGCAATTCTTGGTGGTTTAACCCCCAATTAAATAAAAGATCTGCGATTCCAAGACATACGGAAATTAGGGATATTCTCGCTAATAAAATCTGCAAAGATATCGGAATACCACTAATAAAATAAATCGTTCATCAGTCTTGATGTCAAATATCAGGATCTGGCAAAAACAGATAAAGATTTTGAGCATATTCGGGGAGATGATCTGTTAAGTTAAGTAAATAACAAAAGAGATAACTATCTATGTCGAAAGCAATCCCATCATCACAGTTAGGCGATAATAACTCTTAATTTCCAACTTTCGATCCTAATCAGGAGACCGATTGCTATGACACTGGCAAATACCCACCTAAAAATCGAAAATTTCGCTCATTATATCATAAAAATCACCAAAAATACTTAATTTAATTAAGACAACTAAATAATTGTTTAATCGGTAATTCTTGAGGAAATCTAAAATCAGAACCCAACTGGCAAAAAGAGTGAGAGAATAAAAACATAGTTCAGAGAGTAGAGGCTGTCAAGACAAGCTTTCCAGTCCTAAAATCCATGATTCCTGCCGGGTGAGGGACGATAACTAACTTTCAAAAAAGCAGAATTCAATTTAGTAGAAAAAAATCGCAACAATCTGTCAATCTACTGAAAAAAGAGAGAAAACTTATGTTTTGTGAACAATGCGAACAAACCGCTAGTGGTAATGGTTGTCATCAGTGGGGAGCCTGTGGAAAAAGTCCCGAAGTCAACGCCGTTCAAGACTTATTAGTTTATTGTTTGCGGGGATTAGCATCGGTGGTTTTAAAAGCCAAAGAAGCGGCAATATCTACTCGCGAAGCCGATATTTTTACCTGCGAGTCGCTTTTCGCCACCATGACCAATGTGAACTTCGATCAAAGACGTTTTACCGATTATATTCAGCGTTGTTTAGAGATTCGGGAAAATTTAAAAGCACAATTGGGATCGGTGGACTGGTCTGCACTTGCTAACTATCAGCCTAATTTTAATGAGAGCCTAGTCAGCCAAGGGCAAGAAGTATCCTTAGAACTAATTGAAAAAGTACAGGATCTCGATATTTTTTCCCTAAAGTTAACCGCTATCTACGGAGTTAAAGGTCTGGCTTCCTATACTTTCCACGCTCAGGAATTAGGTCAAGAGGATGACTCAGTTTATCAGGTTATCCAAGAGACTTTAGCGGCGATTGACCGCAGTGATTTAAACCTGAATGATTGGGTGGCAATCTGTCTAAAAGTCGGGGCAGCAAACCTGCGGGCCATGGAATTATTAGATCAAGGTCATACCGAAACCTACGGTCATCCCATACCGACAAATGTTCCCTTAAATCCGCGTCTAGGTAAAGCCATTTTAGTCTCCGGCCATGATATTAAACAATTAGCGGCTTTACTGGCACAAACTGCCAATACTGGGATAACAGTCTATACCCACGGAGAATTATTACCCGCCCACGGTTATCCAAAACTCAAAGAAAAATATCCCCATCTCTACGGTCATTATGGCACCGCCTGGCAAAATCAAACTAAAGAATTTGCTAAGTTTCCGGGGGCAATAGTTTTAACTACTAATTGTCTCATGCCACCCCACGAAAACTATGAAAGTAAACTCTTTACCCTCGGACCTGTGGGTTATGCCCATATTAACCGCTTAGAAACAGTGGACGGTGCGATCGATTTTTGTCCCGTGATTGCTAAAGCGCAGTCATTGCCCGGATTTACTGAAATAAGCGAACCTCGGCAGGTAATGGTAGGATTTGCCCACAATACCGTTCTCAGTGTCGCTGATACGGTGGTTGATGCCCTTAAACAGGGTAAAATCCGTCACTTCTTCCTAGTTGGCGGCTGCGATGGCGCAAAACCCGATCGCAATTACTACACCGAATTCGTGGAACAAGTTCCCGAAGATTGCATCGTTTTAACCCTTGCCTGTGGAAAATTCCGCTTTTTCGACAAACAATTAGGTAGCATCGAAGGATTACCCCGGCTGATGGACGTAGGCCAATGTAACGACGCCTATAGTGCCATCAAAATCGCCCTAGGATTAGCCAACGCTTTTAACGTTAGCGTCAATGAGATTCCCCTCTCCCTAATTATCTCTTGGTACGAACAAAAAGCGATCGCTGTACTGCTCACCCTGCTGCATCTAGGTATTCAAAATATCCGTCTGGGACCAACTTTACCAGCATTTATCTCCCCTAACGTCCTGAAATTCCTCTCCGATACCTATCACCTGCAGCCGATTACCACCCCCGCAAAAGACTTAGCCGCTTGTCTAGGTTAAAACTTTCTGTAAAAATCCCACCCTTGGCCACAAATTGTGGCCTATGGGAAGGAGAGGGATATTATCCTCAAGGAGAATAATTTTTATGTCCGTAATCACTTTAAGCATTGATGGTAAAGATGTAGCGATCGAAGCGGGTTCGCGAGTTCTCGCAGCCGCTAGTCAGGTAGGAATAAAAATTCCTGCCCTCTGTCATCTCGATGGGGTTTCCGAAGTGGCTGCCTGTCGCTTATGTTTGGTCGAAATTGAAGGTATTAATAAATTATTACCCGCCTGTGTAACGGAGGTGGCGGAAGGAATGGTGGTTCATACCGATACCCCAAAACTGAAAGAATATCGCCGCATGACAGTGGAATTATTATTCGCTGAAGGTAATCACGTTTGTGCGGTTTGTGTGGCTAATGGTAACTGTGAATTACAAGATTTAGCCATCGAAGTGGGTATGGATCATAGTCGTTTTCCCTACCGTTTTCCCAAGCGAGAAGTGGATATTTCCCATCATCTTTTTGGTATCGATCATAATCGTTGTGTTCTCTGTACCCGTTGTGTGCGAGTCTGTGATGAAATTGAAGGGGCGCACGTTTGGGATCTGGCTTATCGCGGCGAAAAAGATAAAATTATCGCGGGAATGGATCAGCCTTGGGGCAGCGTTTCCGCCTGTACTTCCTGCGGCAAATGTGTTGCCGCTTGTCCAACTGGGGCAATATTCCGCAAGGGTTCCGCCGTTTCCGAAAAAGAGGAAGATCGATCGAAGTTGGAATTTTTAGTTAACGCTAGGACTGAACACCAATGGACGCGTTAGCGAAAAATGGTAGATTCTCAAAACGTTCGTTGGGGACATCTAGGTATTTATGCCAAGTATCTGCGGGCGGAAATGGCTCTGTATGACGAGATTATGGGGATGAATGAAGATATTCGCTTGATTTCCGATTACTGCGGTATTTCTGCCCAGGAAACTCAACGAGCAAAGGACTACGCTTTCGGTAGCGGTGTCAGTCAGTATGAATTTTGGCCTAGTATTGATATGGCAAAGGCTTGGTTGAGGATGGCGCGAGGACAGGGAACGGCGATCGATCGCGTCTTTCTACAACACGAAATCTTAGAATCGGATTTAGTGATCAATCAGGGTATGAATCAGCCTTCTGCTCACGAAATCGCTCAAGCTCAATATGGTTGGTCTGTCCTACTGCGTCAAGGGAATCAATAATGTTATGAATGATACAAATCTCGAACAGATCTTTCTGCAAGCCTTGGATCGCTGTCTATCCCTGCTGGATTATCAATCTCAACCAACCAATTTAGCTTGGTCCGCGATCGAACTTTTCGCCGAAGTTGGGCGATTTCCCCAGATGCTTCGTCAATTCTGTGATCAATACCGAGAGCGTGTGGCGGCGGCAGATCGGGCGATCGAGGATTACGCCAGTAGTGTGGATAATTGGACAGTCAAGGGGACTATTTTCGGGGCGCAGGATCAATGTAATATCTTGCATTTTTTTCTCAATGTCCACAGGAAAAATTTTAAGTTTTTTAGAGGTGAAAATTGGACACCACAGCTAATCTGTGAATTTTTGCAAGAATGGAAGGGGATCGATCTTTTTTCTTTAATTGCAGATAATCAGGAACTTGTCGAGACAGGCAAAAACCCGCCCCTCGGTAAACAGCCGCTTTTCTATTAGCTAGTAATCACTATTGCCCAAACCTAACAAACAAGGAATTAAAATTATGTCTAAAATTCGCTTCGCTACTGTCTGGTTAGCCGGTTGTTCGGGATGCCATATGTCCTTCCTCGATTTGGACGAATGGCTGTTAGAATTAGCCGAAAAAGTTGACGTGGTGTATAGTCCCGTCGGCTGCGATCTGAAAACCTATCCGGAAAATGTCGATGTCTGTTTAGTGGAAGGAGCGATCGCTAATCAGGATAATTTAGAACTAATTCATCTAGTCCGTCAAAATACCAAAACCGTCGTTTCTTTTGGTGATTGCGCTGTGACTGCTAACGTTCCCGCTATGCGGAATATGTTGGGAACTGCCGATCCCGTGCTAAAAAGAGCTTATTTAGAGTTAGGAGATAACACACCTCAACTACCAGAAGAACCCGGTATCGTTCCCGAATTATTAGATCAAGTGCTGCCCGTCCATCAAGTCATTCCCATCGATATTTTTATGCCGGGTTGTCCCCCCGACGCGGACAGAATTCGCGAGACATTGATTCCGATTTTAAAAGGGGAATTACCGGTGATGGCAGGACGAGAAATGATTAAATTTGGTTAATTGAATCAGTTATCAGTTATCAGTTATCAGTTATCAGTTATCAGTTATCAGTTATCAGTTATCAGTTATCAGTTATCAGTTATCAGTTATCAGTTATCAGTTATCAGTTATCAGTTATCAGTTATCAGTTATCAGTTATC
>NZ_JADBVM010000252.1:0-6424 GCF_020244875.1 Microcystis sp. M44BS1 | reverse complement strand
TAACATCATTAGAAAAGTAATTCCTGATGTCATTGACCAGGGAATAAAGGGTTTGCCGTTTAATCCTGTAGTGCTTGATCCACTACGAATGACTAAGCTTTCAGGCTTTTAAGTAAGTTTGAGTAAGTTTAGTTGAGCGGTTTGCCTTTAATTGAACGTTACCTCATGTCTCAAGGAGAAGATGGCCACAGTGTCGAGGGTTTAATTGCTCAAGATATAGGTTGGGATTTTTAAGGGGAAACTTTCTTTTAAAATTGGCGTTTACTTTTGATTTTATTACTCAATCCAAGCTTTTGGGGGGTTGGGGGAAGTCGCTGAGTCTCAAATTAAATTAATCAAGGTTGAACAAATGCCAGAAAAAGCGACATTTTTTAAGGGATTACAGATACCAAAATATCATTTTAATTTCTATAAGTCATACAAAAATTTAGGTTAAGATGACCTCCGAGGATGAATTAATATAATTTTTGACGCTTTCTAGTAAAAGTTGATACAAAAAATGAGGTGTTTTTTGATTGGCTAATTCCAGACTATTCTGATAAATTTTAACAGCAGATTCATCATTAATCATTCGATAGTGAATGATTTTTGTCCATTCTGGTGCAGTTATCATTAATTGAGGAATCACTTCAATAAAAGCTTGTATTTGTTGTTGGGGTTCAAAATCTTCTAAAAAATGCACTAAACTAAACATAATTTCAGGATGTTCACAGTTATCATCTAGGATAAGATGTAAGTCTTTTAAATGTTTATCATCAGGATATTTGGTAAGTTTTTCTAATGTTTCCTCAAATAAGTTAATTTCTTGGGATGTTTTCATTAAGCGATTCTCTTGTAGGATTTTTATTAAATTCATGGGGTTGTTGCTCCTTAATCAAAAAAGGTTGACCAGGTAGTTTTATTAAGTTGAATGAGTTCTTGTAATCCCTTTCTAATATCTGCATTATATAATCCTTGACCTAGATAAATTGAGCGAATATCCCAAACTTCTTGTGCTAAGGTTTGTCGAGGGGAAAGGGTTAAGTCTGGACTTTTACCATAAGATAAGGTTTGACGATGACGACCTCCTTTTCCGGGGGATAAGTGTTCCATCATGATAGCAATTCCTTGATTAGTTGTGTAACCTTTGATTTTCGCTTTCATATACGCATTGGATGGTAGATGATGAGGGGTTAAGTTATCTCCTCTACTACCTAATTTTAACAAGTCGCCGTATGTCCCGACTTTTCCTTCTCCTGTCAGTAGTTTAAATTGAGTGATGTTGTCTCCTTATGATTATTTTAGGCCATAGGTTTATCATAGGTGAATAAAAATCTTATCGCTCTTCTATCTCGGAAAATCCCTGTCAACACATAAGTGCTGAAACTCTTATTTTATAAGCGAGCGCTCGCCTATTTTCTAACAACAACTCGAAAATTTAGTTTCTGTTAGTTATTGATCACCCGAAAGCTTGCCCCGAAAGAAAGCTAGAATTTAGACACGATCAGAGCTTTTTCCTGATAATTAAGCTTTAATGACCCATTTTCCTCTTTTCCCCCAACTCCAGTGCTTCCCAACCCAAAAAAGTAAGGCAGACCTTAGCCTACCTTAAAACAAAGCGAGGTTGATCAACTTTGAGGATGCCGATGCGGATGCAGTGGATGTAATTGGTCTTATACCATATACTGTCGATTATAGCAAGGGTTTTGCTGGTTGTCTAGATTCAAATAACAAATAATTGTAAGCTTTACCATAGATGTTAATCTATACACTGAGCCGCAAGGACTATCTCTCGTCAAACTGGGTTTCAACCTGAACCTCAGTTCGGGATTAGTCAAAATTCTGAATGTTCTCCTAGCTGATAAACCCTATTCTTTCGTGGAACTGATGGCAAAATCTCTTTAACCGTAACTAACCTTGATTCGGTAAAGATTTTCCTCCTCTCGATCGCCTCGGAGAATTGTGCTGTAAGATATATTCAGTTTAAATTGTTTAGGCTCGCAATCGTAGATGAGAATAAATTTCGGTAGCTTTTGCGGGAATAGATCAATAATCTCAGGAAATTAACGGTTAATTATATGAATTCTGCTAAAATTATCGCCATTATCACGGGAGCAATTTCGATTTTAATCGCCGTTGCCTATTTAATCCTCGTCCAGATTCTTGACTTTCGTAGCGAGATGATTCCCGCTCCCCTAGAAGTTATTTTTCCTGGATGATAAAAATTGGGGTTGAAAATTTTTCAACCCCAGAAAAAGCAATTTTTGAGCCGATTAACCCACTGGTTGTAATACTAAATCCGGTTATTAAAAACTGATTATTTATTGCCTATTGCCTGTAAAGTGGAGGGTTGCATCAAAAGAGTTGCTCTGGCCTTATTGCCGGGGTCGTCTTTGCCAAGCAACAACTAATTTAATTTCCTCATAACTATAATTATCTCCCAGATTTTCTTTGAGAGTTTTCAGGGATCGATCACCCACTTTTTCGATCACTAAACGAATATATTCCTGTTTATTTTTAGAGACTAACTGATTAATATCAATTTCGTAACCCGCTTCTAGCAATTTAGCTAAATGTTCATAGATGGTTGAGACTTTTAAGCTTCTTTTGCGAGCGATTTCTTCCGCATTCAACCCATCTTGATAGTATTGGAGAGTGAGGAATTGAGTAGAGGGAAGACTATCCTGACAAAAATCATTAATTGCCGCTATAAATATATCCCCATACTGTTGTACTTTACTGTGTACTACTCCAGAAATTTGACGAAACTGCCCCAAATTCCGGGGTTTCGATTGGGCCATCAAACGCAGACTAGAATCATGGAAAATAACGTAGGGAGGAACCCCTTGACTATCGGCAATTTTTTTCCGCAGTTGCCGCAAGCGCTCGAATAATAAATCACTTTCCACCATATTGGGATTGTCGTCTCCCACGATTTGACCGTTAGCTTTCTGGGGGACGGCAATAAACACGGAACGTTGTTTCCGCATCACTTCCCAACTGTGTTGATTAAGTTTCAAGATTCTAAAATCGTCTTCAGTTTCTACTAATATATTTTGCTGGACAAGGGAACGACTTAAACGTTTCCACTCCTGCACAGTTTTATCTTTACCGATGCCATAAGTAGATAATAAATGATGTTGATATTGGCTGATTCTTTCACCTTTTCCTCCCCTGAGTACGTTGATTATGTGCATCATACCGAATTTCTGTCCCGTCCGCGCCACACAGGATAAAAATTTTTGTGCTTCGATCGTCCAATCCTCAGAATTGTTCCCATTCCGACAGTTATCACAGTTACCACAGTTACCCGAAAAACTTTCTCCAAAGTAACCTAGTACGCTCGATCTTCTACATTCAGTCCCTTCAGCATAATCTAACACCTGTCGCAATTGTTGACGAGCTTTCTGTTGTTCATTTTGCTCGGTTTTTTGGTTAATAAAATACTCAATTTTTCTGGCATCTGCAAAGCTAAAAAAGAGGGTACATTTAGCCGGTTCTCCGTCCCTACCGGCGCGGCCAGATTCTTGATAATATCCCTCTAAATTGCGGGGTAAATCATAATGAACGACAAAGCGCACATCGGGTTTATTAATCCCCATACCGAAGGCAATTGTCGCCACCATAATCTGCACATCATCCCGAATAAAACGGGTTTGATTTTTACTTCTTTCCCGATCCTCCATACCCGCGTGATAGGGTAGGGCATCAATACCATCTTTTTGTAACTGTTCGGCAACTTTATCGACGGTTTTCCGGCTGATACAGTAAACTATTCCTGATCCTTTTTGTCCTTTAATATATTGATACAATTGCTGATAAGATTTACTGGTTTTAGGTTGAACTTCATAATAAAGATTAGGACGATTAAAACTAGCAATATGAATGGAAGTATCTCGCAATCCTAATTGTTGAATAATATCTTCCCTAACCTGTTGGGTAGCGGTGGCAGTTAAAGCCAGAATTGGTGCAGAGGGAAAGCGTTGACGAACTTGTTTAATTTGTCGATATTCAGGGCGAAAATCATGACCCCAATCGGAGACACAGTGAGCTTCATCTACCGCTAAACAGGCTAAACCAAGGTAATTATCAATAACAGCTAAAAAATCTAAAAAACTAGGCGATAATAATCTTTCTGGCGCGACATATAACAGTTTAATTTTTCCTTGCAGGATTAAAGATTCTCTTTCTCTGACTTGTTTAGCATTTAAAGTGCTATTGAGAAATGTTGCCCCGATGCCATTATCAGCTAAAGCAGTTACTTGATCCTGCATTAAAGCAATTAGGGGAGAAACCACCACCGTCACCCCTTTTTTGATTAAAGCAGGTAGCTGAAAACAGAGAGATTTACCGCCTCCGGTGGGCATAATTACTAATAAATCCTGATTATTTAAAGCAGCCTCAATTATTTGGCGTTGATTCGGTCGAAATTGATCGTAGCCAAAGTGATATTTTAAGACTTTTTCTAAAGAGTCAATTGCAGCCATTGAGCAAGGGGAAAGATATTTTTATAGTAGTTATTTTAGGGTTAGGGATTTAAGTAGTCAGTGATCGGTAATCAGTAAAAAGAAAGCTGATAGCCAAAACAACTGACCCTAGGATTGTCTCACCTGATCGGGAACACCAACAAAGGAGAGATTGGCTAATTTTTTCAGATTTTGACAGCGCAATAACTCGTTAAAATTGAGACTCGATCGCCCTTCAATTTCAGCTATAGTCTCAATAGCCGATAATAAGCTTTTAGCGGCCTCGGTTTCCGTGTAACCGCGTCTAACGGCCACTTTTAGGGCTGCTTCATCCGCATCTAATTCCCGTTGGGGGCTGCGTTTTTCCCGCCAAATCCGGTTAATTGCCAAGGCAGTTAAACCCCCCGCTACTGCCATACCGACGGCATCGGTTTGCAGGGTTTCCACGGTTAAACCGATCATACCAGCCAGGGCAATTACTCGATCGAGATCGGGTTTAAACCATTTTACTGCCGTTAAAACACAGACGGCCCTTAACAAGACTAAATCCCGTTGGGGTCTTGATAATTGCCGCCAGAGGTCAAAATTAATTGGAATCGGTCTGACTCCTCTTTGCCAGGGCAGGGGAAAATTAGTTTCGATTACCTTGCTGCTTTCGGGTTTGCTGACAATGCGGGTCATCATCCGTCCCGAAGCAGGCATGAGGTCTAGTAAATGACTAATCTCGTTGTCTTGGTTCATCGATCGCCGGCCAATAGTCTTCGATCATTGAGTATAATCGCTTTCTGAGTTAATATCTCTTTTCCGACAATTTTCTCAACGAAACCGTGCGAGTCCCTACCGTTCGGCTTTGAGGGGTTCGATGCCCCGAAAATCGCCAATAAATTCTTGCATCTTCCTCAAAATCCTCATGTTTTGATTATTAATGAGGGGATGAAACCAGTCCTGACCAGATCTTGCCAACTCCAAGTAGAACCCGAACCGCTTGTGACTACGTTAACGGGAAGGTGAAGCCGAACCTGATGAACGAACTGGCGATACAGTTGCTACGAACTCAACCCAACAAAAAGGACTTGTAGGTTGGGTTGACGTCAGGAAACCCAACTATAGTACGCTTGGATTGAGCCAAGGAAACCCCACAAAAGGTCAGGAGAAGCGAGCGCCGATTCCGACGGATTTAGGTGTTGGCTGTTGGGTTTCGCTTTCCCCTAAAATTGAGAGGTTTTCTTTAACCCATTGATTCGCTCAACCCAACCTACGAACTCAACTTGTAGGTTGGGTTGACGTAAGGAAACCCAACTATAGTACGCTTGGATTGAGCCAAGGAAACCCCACAAAAGGTCATGAGAAGCGAGCGCCGATTCCGACGGATTTAGGTGTTGGCTGTTGGGTTTCGCTTTCCCCTAAAATTGAGAGGTTTTCTTTAACCCATTGATTCGCTCAACCCAACCTACGAACTGAAATGTTGGGTTTCGCTTTCCCCTAAAATTGAGAGGTTTTCTTTAACCTATTGATTCGCTCAACCCAACCTACGGACTTCCTTGAAAAATCCCAACTTAGTAGATTTAGAAACATGAGATGCACCCTGCCAAATGCTAAATTGTCTCATACTTCATCTTTAGGAGAAACGCCGTAACTTACTTTTATAGGTAATACTTTTGATATATCGCTCTTGGAGGAACTCTGGCAAAAATCTTACAGTCTCTCAACTCTGGCTCTCTTATGGGGTAAGCCTTCAAGCGAGTGCTAACTAACAGAAACCCGAAATTTGAGTTTTTATTAGAAAAAAAGTTAGCGTTCCCTTGTCAAGCAAGGGTTTCAGAACCTAGATTCGGTCAGGGGTGCATCCCACTTAGGAATGAGCATAAATACTCAGAAGGCAGGAGCGATTGAGATAAGCACATCGCAGACGGAGAATAGGGGAAACATTCTCTCGTTTCCAGCTTGCTCCTGACAGCTTAACCCGAGCACCGACCTGT
>NZ_JADBVM010000251.1:0-5564 GCF_020244875.1 Microcystis sp. M44BS1 | reverse complement strand
GAAATGGGGCGAAAGTCTGTGGACTCTGTGTAAGACAGTACATGGTTTTTTAACTGTGGTATGCGACGGTGGTGGAAGCAGAAACTTAAATCGTGAGGTTTAGGAATCGCCGCACTTTTAGGGCGGCGAGGATGTCAACAAAGATCGCTTCTTATTGACACTCCCGTCACTAAAAGCGAGGGATTCTTGGTTCATAGAGTTTCCCTAATCTGACAGGACGTATCCAACATTCGCCAGAGGGAATCTCTCCCCCCCCCCAACCGACGTCGGGGGGTCAAACGGTTTAATCTTTTTTCCGCTTGGCGATAGTATTGCGGTATTTCTACCGTTTCCCCATCACTATTAGCGTAGAAAACTTTTAAGCCTACATCCAATCCTACACATCTTTTAGTCGGTTCTAAGGGTTTTGCCTATTCCCGAATATCAACGCTAAGGCAGAATTGGACATAGTAACCGTCTGCTCGTTTAACAATCCTAACTCGTTTAATTTGGTCTATAGGGTAAAAGTTTAAGTCTCTAGTTCCTTTCAGTTTAACCGTGCCAAGATTTTTCTTATCTGTGAAAGTAATTTTTTTCTATCCTCCGATAGTTGACCGCCACAGTTTTTATGTTCCACAGAACGATTATTTTTCTGAAACTTGGGATAACCTTTTTTACCTTTAACCTTTTTCTGACAATTGTCATAGAAACGGGCAATAGCTGACCAGTCCCGTTCTGCCGATGCTTGTCTAGCCGTAGAATTTAGAGTATCGACAAACTTGAACTGTTGGGCGAGAACTGCACAATATTTATTGAGAGAATATTTATCGATTTTGTCTTCTCTCTTGGCATCCATCCAAAGCCTTAATGCTTTGTTTCTGATGAATTGTACTGTACGAATAGCTTCATCTATGGCAGAAGACTGACTTTGTTTGACCACTGCTTTCATTTCTAAGATAATCATTGTTTATCGACCTCAAACAACTTATTTTAAGTTAACCTATACAGCAGAGATTGTCAAGATTTTAGTCGTGCTTCCCTCTTTTATACTGGTCGGGGTTTCACCCCGTCGCGCTAAGCACTTCCGGTCTTCACCCCGACATTTGAGATAAAAAACTTAACTTTTGCAAGTATTGCTGATTTTTGCTGGTTTTTGGAACCTTTTCGCCGGTAATGATGACAAGGTGAAAGGAGCTTCTAGAGAACAGATTATCCCAAAATAACAAAATCGAGATTATCATCTAAGTTGGTATAGATTATGACTGGAATTATGAGTCAACTCAGTCCCCTACAAGCCGAACAAATCAAGGAAATCGGGACTTATTTACGTCAAAAACGGGAAGAAAGCTGCCTGAGCATAGACGATATCGCCGCCCTGACGATGATTAGATTGCCAATGCTAGAAGCGTTGGAAACGGGGAATTGGGAGAAATTACCAGAATTAATTTATGTCAAGGGATTTATCAAACGCTACGGTGATGCTCTAAAAATTGATGGTAAAGCTTTAGCCGATCGCTTGTCTCCTAGTGCGGAACAATTAGCTCAAGAGGTAACTATTCCGAAAACACTGCCCACAAAAGTTACTCCCATCCCCAAGGCTGAACCCGCTGCCCCAAAAGTGGAACCGGTGAAACCAGAAAAACCAGCCCCGGAAACTAGCTCCCAACCGGCTAAATCAACCTTTTTCGGGATGTATCTCTGGCTAGGCTTGCTGGCGGGCATATTTTGTGGTATTGGCTATCTTTTCCTCCGTCCCCCTCTCTCTAACCCCCCTGCCCTTACTCCCTCTCCTTCCCCCGTGGTTTCCCCCGCGCCGGTAGTCCCTCCCGCACCGGTAGCCTCTCCTTCCCCTTCTCCTCAGTCAAAAGTTCCCCTCTCAGCCGAAGTAACTATTGAACAGGCCGCTTGGGTAAGGGTAATTGCCGATGGCCAAAAAGTCCATGAAGGCAATCTCCAACCGGGTACTAAACAAACTTGGACAGCCCAAAAGAGTTTAAATATTCGATCGGGCAATGCTGGCGGTGTTAAAATCTCTCTTAACCAAAAACCTGCCCAATTAATGGGTAAAGCTGGCCAAATTGGCGAAATCACCCTAACTGCACCTCCTCAGTAGGATTGGGTGTGGGGTGTGGGAAGATGGGGTGTTGGGGTGATGGGGTGATGGGAAGAATAAAAAAAATAATCTCCTGACTCCCGACTCCTGATAACTGATAACTGATAACTGATTAGGCTGCATTATCCCAGATGGGGGTAAGGGTCTGATAATCGTAGCGGGAAGCGTTAGGATGACAGCTGACACAGGTGGTATGACCGAGAGGAGTGGGTAAATTGACCCTAGGATGCAAAACCTTTACATAGGTGGACTGTTCAATTAGGAGGGGAACAAAAGTAGTCTGGGTAAGAGGGCGGGAAGAATAACTGAGATAATCCCAGATAAGACGCTGAGTAATGCCAACAATTGGTTTTAAACGGATACCATAGTGAGAATTAGGATTTTCTAGGATTTTTTTCCAAGTTTGACTCGGTAGGATACTGGGAGGAATGGCAATATGGCAAGTGGCACAATTTTCTAGATAGGTTTGCTCTCCAATTTGATAACGATTCAGCACTGTATCCGAGGAGGGAGATTGGGCGATCGCTGGTTGTTGAAGTAGCGAAGCCAGTAGAATACCCCCTAGAATACTGAGGAGAAAGAGGATAATAAAAAAAATCGATTTCACTTGACCGCTGGAAGGCATGACTGGGATGACGAGTAATTGAACACAATTGTGACACTCTCGCCATCACAATGCCAAGCTGTGTGATGGGAGATTCTTGCTTCACAGGGACCTGCTTTTTGAGACGAATCCCAACGAGTCTGACAGTCTCTCCACAAGTTTAAACTCCTGACTGCCCATCAGTATTTGGGTTCTTCTGGTTTATGTGTGGAAACGAGGTCTATACTGATATTTTCTAGTTTCTTCCTCGGCCCGACTGAGCATCGCCGAACCTCAAAATAGCCCTAAAAGTCTTGCTTGATAGGTAGGGTTTGCGGCAAAAAGCACGGGCGAAGCATTCGGATAGAAAATCTCCGGTTTCACCGATATGTTATTGTCCGAATGCTTCGCCCCTACAGGACGCGGGCCGATGAAGACGCAAGGTTTTGAAGCACGATTTTCTCAAAATCTTGCACCTGTTTCGCCAGAAAAGCCACAAAACCGCTATCTTGCCTACATTTCACATTTATTCAGCAAACCCTAGGTATTTTATGGTTTCATAAGCAAAAATTATAACACAAAGTCGAGAAGAGCCTCTTAACTTTTTTATATCAAAATTACTTGAACGGGAGCATTAAAAGGGGAGAATTAATCCCCCCCATTAATCTAGACAAAGAAACTATTGACTGCAATAGGGCCGAGCGCCGGTAAAGTACCCGTTAACCCAGTCAGATTAATCACCAAATCATTAGCACTTTGGAAGCCTGCTGTACCATCGTTGATAATTAGGTAAGTAGAAAAACTATTGTCCCGCACTAAAACAGCACTGTTAATTCCGAGGGCTTGATTTCCGGCTGTTGCGCCATCAGCATCGGTAAAGACGTTAGTAACAATGGTGTTAATATTGGTCGTGGTGCTATCTGTTGCCCGGGTAAAAGCGACAGGGGCATTAATTGCCGCACCAGCTTGACTAAGCAGGTCAATCTTATCATCACCGATAGCAAAATCCGTAACTCGGTCTAGGGCTGCGGCAGTGGACTGACCAAACTGGAAGATGAAGATGTCTGTCCCTGTCCCACCGGTTAAAGTATCGCGTCCAGCAGCACCATTGAGGGTATCGTTACCAGCGCCACCAACTAGAATATCATTACCTAAGCCACCAACTAGACTACTTGGGGCGGGATTACCAATCTTATTATCACCGTTAAAATCTTGTTGAAAATTGGTTTCTTGGGTGAATGCTTCTGGGGAGTTTAATCCCCACCATCCAGTGGAAGATTGCCAATTCCAGTTACTATCTAAAGTCCACAGATGCAGATAATTACCATCGTTATATTTCCATAAAACTTGATTGACTCCGTTGACGGTTTCTGCTGCTAAGGTTTGCCAACCTGGATAGATATCGGTGGTAATCTGAGTTGCACCAATTTTGATGGCGATGGGGTTATTATTGCCAATTTGAGCGTAAAGTTTGTTAGTCGTGTCTTGGACTAATTTGGTGTCACCGAAAGCTTCGATTGGGGTGTAGGGTTGACCGATGATTCCATCACCGTTAAAGTCTTGTTGGAAGTTGGTTTCTTGAGTAAAAGCTTCCGGGGAATTTAATCCCCACCATCCGCTTGAAGATTGCCAATTCCAGTTATTATCTAAACTCCACAAGTGGAGATAATTACCATCGTTATATTTCCATAAAACTTGATTGACTCCGTTGACGGTTTCTGCTGCTAGAGTTTGCCAACCTGGATAGATATCGGTGGTAATCTGAGTTGCACCAATTTTGATGGCGATGGGGTTATTATTGCCAATTTGAGCGTAGAGTTTATTAGTTGCGTCTTTGACTAATTTGGTGTTACCAAAGGTTTCGATTGGGGTGACACTGATATCGTCATTGAGAATCGTCCCCGTAACTGCGTTGGTCGTACCTATTATATAACCTGTCCCCGCAGCGAGGGTTAAAGCGACAGTTTCATCAGTTTCTACTGTGGTGTCAGCAGTGGGGTCAACAGTTACGGTAGCAGTGGATGAACCAGCAAGAAAATTCACTGTCCCTGTTGCACTGGTGAAAGTTGCTGCACCGGTTTGAGTGTAATCTGTGCTAAAAGTAGCTGTTCCCCCAACTGTATAGTTAGCGGTTAAGGCGCTGGTAGTAGAACCGGTACGGGTGAAGGTATAGACTAAGTTGGTTGTTCCATCTTCTGTCACACTACCAGAAGAGACAGCAAGGGTGATGGTGGAAAGGGTAGAAACATAGCTAAAATAACTAGCAGTTAGACTTAATGCTGTTTGATTATTGATAACCGCGATAAGTTCATCTGGTTCGCTTCCGGGTTTGTTGATGTAGAGATTAGTATTAGAACCAGAAACAGTCAATAAATAGTCACTACTTGAACCGCGAATCTGAATAATATCATCAGTGGGTTTAAAATCAGTAATTAAGGCATAGTCATTATTACCCGCAGATGTTGTATTACCATCATCATAACCAATCCAGTTAACGTCACCAAGGATAAATGTATCGCGTCCAGTTCCTCCTGTTATATTATCAATTTCTCCCTTCCCGGGGGTTGTGCTTTGACTGTTGACTCCTGTAATTGAGTCGTTTCCTGCTCCTCCTGTCAGGGTATCTTTTCCGCCACCACCGATTAAAATATCATCTAGATTAGCTCCTTGGAGAGTATCGTCAAACTGTGTTCCTGTAATGTTGAATCGTTCAATATTGCTGTAACTAGCCCTGAGATAATTAATCTTATTTTTGACTGTCTTTCCATCTGTATTATTAACAGCATCGGAACTCCTAGAACTGTAATTACTGTAATCGAGAATCAGTGTATCTGTTCCTGCTCCCCCGTCAATAGTGCCGTTTCCACCTGAAGCAGACGGATTTAATTT
>NZ_JADBVM010000250.1:0-16220 GCF_020244875.1 Microcystis sp. M44BS1 | reverse complement strand
TAACAAGCGCAGACATTCCGCCTTCACCTTGGCTCGCTCTTTCTCGGCAATGTTCATCTTCGCCATCAAAGCTGAAGCAACCGGATTCGGTTGATTAAGAAAATCTCGCCAATTTAATCGATTTAACTGCACTACTTGATAGTTAAATTCTAACACCTTAAAATCGGGAAAATAGACCACATATTGACTAATCGCTTCTCTTTTTGGCTTTGAATAAGAAAAAATTACAATCGGATAAATCGGTAGGACAAATTTCTCATGAAAGCGAGCAAAATAAGTAAACATTCGCCGGTTAAACCCCTGGCGGGAACTTTCCTGCGCCTCGACATGAATCAGAAAAAAAGATTCTTTTCCGCGAAACTTAACTTGTGCGACTAAATCGCTTTCATACCTTTCTCCTTCCGTGACATCGGTAAATACTTCTTTGTCTAAAAAAGTAATCGAGTTTCTATCTAAATAATCCATCAATTGAGGAAAAAATAACTCGATAAATTCGACAAAAAAGGTGGAGATTAACTCCTTAAATAAGCGGTCATGGTCAATATTATTAGTCATGTAATGTCATCTTAACTAATCTGAGCGATGAATGACTACTCGTCCCTATTGTATTCTGAAAAGTCGGTTTTGGCAACGGATTGTTATGATCTCACCCCCTTAACCTACAGCGATTGCGAAATTCGCCCAAAATCCATCAGATTGAGCTAAATCGAACAAAACATCGTAAAAGGCAGGAAAAATCGGCCAAAGGATAGAAGTCATGACATTGACCTAGAAAGATTACTGCGGCTATTTTGTGGCAACAATCCCCAATTTTTCAAGACCCTGTAACATAAATTAACATTTATTACAAGAAAACGGGTTTCTCGAAGAAACCCGTTTTCTAAAAATGCTTCAAAATATTCGCTTAATGCTTCTTTCCTGACAGTATATATTAAGAAAAGCAACAAATGCTTTACAGATAAACAAAAGTATGCAACAAATTCTAGGATTAGAGACACAAGCAAAAATTTGGCATTGGCGGGGATTCAAAATCACCTATCAAAGTGCGGGGGAGACGGGACCTGCGATCGTGCTTGTGCATGGATTTGGGGCATCTTGGGGACATTGGCGGAAAAATATCCCCGTTTTAGGCGAAAAATGTCGCTGTTTTGCCCTAGATTTAATTGGTTTTGGCGGTTCCGACAAACCCGAACCGCAAAACGAGATCGATTACACTTTCGAGACTTGGGGGGCGCAAATTGCCGATTTTTGTCGGGAAGTGGTGGGGGGTGCTGCTTTTTTGGCGGGTAATTCCATCGGTTGTGTGGCCATTATGCAGGCTGCCGTCGATTATCCCGATTTTGTCCTTGGGGTGGCGGCGATTAATTGTTCCCTCAGACTACTGCACGAAAGAAAACGGGGGGAATTACCCTGGTATCGTCGTTTAGGCGCGGATATTGCCCAAATAATTCTCAAAAATAAAGCAATTGGGGCTTTTTTCTTCCAACAGATCGCTAAACCCCAGACAGTGCGTAAAATTCTCCTGCAAGCTTATCGGCGCTCGGAAGCGGTAACGGAGGAATTAGTAGAAATAATCCTAAAACCCGCCCGAGATCCAGGAGCGATCGAGGTTTTCCTCGCTTTTACCGCTTATTCCGGCGGCCCACTGCCAGAAGACCTGCTGCCGATTCTCCCCTGTCCAGCGATTCTGCTTTGGGGTAGCGAAGATCCCTGGGAACCCTTGTCCTTAGGCCAAGAATTAGCAAGATTCCCGACAGTAAAACAGTTTATCCCCTTAGCTGGTTTAGGCCACTGTCCCCAGGATGAGGCCCCAGAAATAGTTAATCCGATTTTATTAGAGTTCCTGCAAGCTTATAGCTAAGTTCCTCTAGTAACCAGAAGACCTGGTATTAATGGGTTGTTGGATGGAGAAACCTCGGTTAATACTTTGAGGGGGAACTTGATTGGGGGTGCCATTATTGTTGGGTGGCATTCCCTGATTGGGATAACCAGTGACGTTAGTTTGACTGCCGTAGACGGGGGGTTGATATACAGGGGGTTGATAATAGTTGGATTGGTTGCTAGAGCCAGGGACCGGGTTAGGGTTGGCATTGTTCTGGGGGGGTAGGGGTTGAACATTTTGTTGTTCAGGGGAATAATTTCCCTGGGGGTTAACTTGATTCGGGCTGCCCCCGGGGTTGAGATTAGGAGAATTATTCAAGTTAGCAGTCCGCGAGCGATTTTCGATTTCCCTTTGTAAAGGATAATTGCTAGTGTCGCCACTAATCGGTCGCACTTGAATCGGTTGCAGACTTTTACTAGCCTTCGGTGCCTGATTTTGCTTAGTCTGCGGCATTAACGGCGCAAATAAGGAGGGTTTCTGGTTGTTATCGGGATTAGTATTTAAAGGATTAAAAGGCTGCGTCGAGGCCGGTTTGTTCTGGCGGGCGGTATTATTATGGGCAGGAATGGCTGGCAATGGTACAGTACTGGGGAGAGGAGTATCGGTAATCTGGTTAGCCCGGATTTCCCGCTCCTCCAAGGACATTCCTGGGGTATCTAATACCGAACCCAACCATTCAGGGTTCTGTTGATATACCCACAAACCAATTAGAGCCAAGGAGAATATTCCTAACGGCAGCCAAAATAAAGGTTGGGCAAAGGGTTTTAATCCTGCCAGGAAATAGCGCATGGAAGAAGAATCTTTATAGTCACTCATACCGCTTAACCCTCTATAGGTTTTCCCCCATGCTATCAAATCATTAAGTAGTTAGGGTTGGCTGAAAAAGTTTTTCGTGGGGGCAGGGTGTGGGGTGTGGGGTGTGGGGTGTGGGGTTTTACCGACTTTCAGGTAGTCAGTTACCTAATTTTCAGAGAAAAAGTACCTCAATTTTCCCCCTGATCACTCCCATGCCTGGTACTTTTTGATTGACAAAAACTCTAAAAGCCTTATCCAACAAAGTTTTTAGATTTTTTCAGCAAGCCCTAGTTATCAGTGTTTTAGCCGTCAGCCTTGCACAACAGGTGACGCTTATCTGGAGAAAAAAGCTCAAGCTCTAGGTTTCAATCTTAAGAGTTTTCAGTTCCCCGTTCCCTGATACGGCGTACAATGATAAGATTGTCTTCAAAGATACAATAGGCGTTTGTCTTCGCTAGAGAGTTTATGAAAGTTGGCGATCGAGTTCGTGTAATTGAGTCCGTGGTAGTTTATCACCATCCTGAACACAAATCGGATCCTTTTGACGTGAAAGGATTAGAAGGAGAGGTGAAAGGGATTGTCACCGAATGGCGTGGTAGGCCGGTTAGCGCCAACCTACCCGTCCTCGTCGAGTTCAGTAAAAAGTTTAAAGCCCATTTTCGAGATTTTGAAGTAGAAATCCTGGAAAAAGCCGCCGAATAGGGACTTTTTCGCCTATTTAAGCGACAAAGCGAATAAATTTATTTTTGCCCACCTGTAGGACTTTTCCCGTTAAAGCTTCGGCTGTCTCAAAACTTTTGTCCACATCGGTGATTTTCTCGCTATCGATCCTCACCGCACCCCCCTGAATCTGTCTTCTCCCTTCGCCGCTACTTTTGCATAAGCTGGTGGCCGAGAGAAGATAGAATAATTTCAGGGGAAAAGTGACCGCTGCTAGGGAAAATTCGGGTACAGAAGCGGCTGCTGCCGTATTTCCCTGTAGAACTATCTCCTGCGCCGTTTTTTGTGCCTTTAATGCCTCCTCTTCTCCGTGAAACTGGGCAACTACCTCGATCGCCAGTTGTTTTTGTGCCTCCCGCGGATTGCTCGCAATAGCATCTAAGGGCAAATTTGTCAATAGTTCGTAATAATCTTTTAACAAAGCGTCGGGGGTTTTTTCCAGTTTCGAGTACATGGACAGGGCCGATTCCCGCAATCCCACATAATTATTCAGGGATTTGGACATTTTTTGACTGCCATCGGTTCCGATTAAAATCGGTAAAAGTAACCCGAATTGCGGTTTTTTGCCGAAATATTTCTGTAAATCGCGACCGACGGCAATATTAAATTTTTGATCGGTTCCTCCCAATTCGACATCGGCCTCGACAGCGACGGAATCATAACCCTGCATTAAGGGATAGAGAAATTCATGGAGAAAAATCGGGTTTTCCTGGTCGTAGCGTTCGGAAAAGCCTTCTTTTGCCAACATTTGCCCGACGGTCATGGTGGAGAGGAGTTCGAGAATTTGCGAGAGGTCTAATTTCCCCAACCATTCCGAGTTATAGCGAATTTCTAGGCGATTAGGGGTGTTAAAATCTAAAATTGGGCGTAATTGTGCCAGATAATTCTCGGCATTAGCTCTCACTTCTTCGCTCGTCAATTGTTTTCTAACTTCCGATTTTCCCGTCGGATCGCCGATTCTAGCGGTAAAATCACCAATAATCACCACTGCTACATGACCAGCATCCTGGAAAGCACGCAGTTTCCGAAAAGGGATACTATGACCTAGGTGAATATCGCTGCCGGTGGGGTCAATACCTAGTTTAATTCTTAAAGGGCGATCGGTAGTTTGCAGTAGTTGGGTTAAATTTTCCCTAGGCTCTTGGGAGTCGGGTTGATGGGGGAATAGGTCACTGGTGCCACGGGTTAGCCAGTCTAGGGAGGAAGATACGGTCATTGTTGCTCATTTTCCACAGCCTTCCCATTATAGTTTTTTATTATGCCAAGTAACAAGCCAAAGGTAAATAAACTGGTATCTTCAGTAAAAGTCGATAACATCTTGACAATTCTCCCGATCGAATATAGAGTCTTAAAATCTTCTTTTTCAAAATTATCAAAAAATTTTTCTGTCTTGAATTGCGATCAGATAAGCCGATGAATCCTAGTTATAATAACTCTATACCAGTGCAGAGTATCAAAGTTTCCGTAATTGTTTCTACCTATAAATCAGCGGAGTTTATCCGGGGTTGTTTAGAGGATTTAGTTACTCAAACTCTTTACGAAAAGGGAGAATTAGAAATTATTATTATCGATAGTGCTTCTCCAGAGAATGAAGGGGAGATTATCCAAGAGTTTCAAGAAAATTATCCTAATATTATTTACCAGAGAACTAGAGAACGAGAAACCCTCTACTGCGCTTGGAATCGTGCTATTAAACTAGCTAGGGGTTCCTATCTCACCAATGGGAATACTGATGATCGTCGCTGTTTTAATGCTCTGGAAATTATGGCTAATTATCTAGATAATAATAGAGAGATTAGTTTAGTTTATGCCAATCAATTAATTACTACAATCAAAAATGATACTTTTGCCACTACCCCAGCTTTAAAACATTGGAATTGGCCAAATTACTCCTATCAACAGATGCGTCAAGGTTGTTGTGTGGGTTCTCAACCAATGTGGCGAAAAATGCTGCACCATAAATATGGTTATTTTCAGGAAAATTTTCGCTGTGCTGGTGATTACGAATTTTGGTTAAGAATCGGCAGTCAAGGGGAAAAAATGGCTTTGATTCCTGAGATTTTAGGCTTATATTATTTAAATCTCCAAGGCTTAGAACATGGCAGTAATGGTCAAGCATTACAGGAACATTATCAAGTGTGTAAAATCTATGAAATTCCTCACCCAGACATTAAGGATATAGAAATTAAACCTAATCCAGTTAAGATGGAAGATTTAGGCATAATTTTACAGGAAGAGGAGCGAGAAAAATTACAAACAATTCAAGCTATCTCCCAGAAGAAACCCCCAATTATTGTTATTGATGGCGTAATTTTTCAAATCGATCAAGGAAAATTAGCCGGGGTTTGGTCTTCAATTCTAGAGCATTGGAGTCAATTAGAATTGAGTCAACACATTGTTATTTTAGATAGAAATAACAGCGCACCAAGATGGGAAGAATTTAAATATTGGCCCGCAGAATCCTACGATTATAATTGTACGGGAAAGGATGCCAGAAAAGTCCAAGCTATTTGCGATCACCTACAGGCTAATTTATTTATTTCCACTTTTTATACCAGTCCCTTAACCACTCCTTCTCTACTTTTTCTTGCTTCTGAGTTCCCAGAAGAAAACGGCAATTTACCAGTGAATTTAGAAAAACACTATGCAATTTTATCCGCTTCTAGAATCATCGCTTTTTCCTCTGATATTGCCCAAGATTTAAGAAGGTTATACCCAAAAATTTCCAGGGAACAAATTGATATTATCGAGTTTTTTGAAGTTAATCAAAAAATAGCGGAAGAAATCACTGATTTTCTCTGGTATGCGCTCAGTGAAACTAAGGAATCAAGTCAGAATCAAGTCTGGTTAGAGTTAAGAAAATTACAGGAAGCACAACAGACAATGTATCTGAAACAACAGCAAGATTATCATACTATGCAAGGGATGGGAATATCCCTAAAAGAATTAGATAATAATTATAACTATCTCCAGAAAAATAATCAGGAATTACGGGAAGAAATTAACTATTTGTCCTCCCGTAAGGGAATAGTAAAAAACCTATCGAAAACTTCTATTTTACTTCTTGCTAAGATCAAGAAAAAACTCCCAATTTTTTAGGGAATTAAGGGAAAGTTTCCTAACAATGCTCCGATCCTGGCGCGGCAGCGACTAAAAGTGGTAAAGTAATGTTAAGAATTAGAGGAGAAAACACTGTGCCACATTCGATCGTCACTGAAATTTGTGAAGGGGTTGCCGATTGCGTTTCCGCTTGTCCTGTTGCTTGCATCCATCCCGGACCGGGTAAAAATGTTAAAGGAACCGATTGGTATTGGATTGATTTTGCCACTTGTATCGACTGTGGTATCTGTCTACAAGTATGCCCCGTCGAAGGTGCAATTCTGCCACAAGAACGTCCCGATTTACAAAAAACTCCCTAATTTATCAGTTATCAGTTATCAGTTATCAGTTATCAGATGTGAGTTTTCAGTTCACTGATTACTGTTGACTGAAAATGCTTCCCACTTCCCAATTCATAATTCATATTACTGTCTCCTATCTCCTTTTTACCTTACCATGGATTATCTTTTAGAAGTTGAACAAGTTTATGCTGGTTATGTGCAGGATTTATACATATTGCAAGGGGTTAACTTTCGCATTGCACCGGGGGAATTAGTCACGGTTATCGGTCCCAATGGTGCGGGAAAATCTACCCTCGCTAAGACGATTTTTGGTTTATTAAAACCCAGTGCTGGAACTATCACTTTTAAGGGACAAAATATCGCCGGTTGGAAATCTAATCAAATCGTTCCCCTCGGAATGGGTTATGTTCCCCAAATTGCTAATGTTTTTCCATCCCTGAGCATTGAAGAAAACCTTGAAATGGGAGCTTTTACGAGCAAAGGAAATATAAAATCTTTAAAAGAGCGCATTTATGCCATGTTTCCTCGTTTGGACGAGCGCCGTCGTCAGAAAGCTGGCACTTTATCCGGAGGAGAAAGACAGATGTTAGCCATGGGACGAGCGCTGATGTTGCAACCGGATTTATTAATTCTCGATGAACCTTCAGCAGCTTTATCTCCTATTTTAGTAACCAGCGTTTTTGAACAGATAAAAGCGATTAATCAGACGGGAACTGCCATTATTTTAGTAGAACAGAATGCCAAAAAAGCCCTAATGATGTCCGATCGAGGTTATGTTTTAGAAAGTGGTCAAGATCGTTTTCAGGGATCGGGTCAAGATTTACTCAATAACCCGAAAGTAGGGGAATTATACCTCGGGGCGGCTTATCATGGTGCCAAACGAGATGATTAGGAATTTGTTAAGGATTGAGGGGGATTTTGATTTCTTCCCAGAATTTAGCGATAGGATAGTAATTGAGTACAAATCTCTACGGCCCTGATGTCAAGGTGATAAGCCAGCAAACCCTAAATATATCTGTGGATATTTATTCATCGATCAAGACAGTTGTGCTACTGCATTGAGAGCATAACTTTTAGTAATAAAAGGAGAAGTCATGGCTGTTAAAAGTCCTCCGTAATCAAGATTAAAACTGACTTCGCTTCCTACTTTTAACCTCTTGTTATGACTATCAAGAACTAGATGATCGCTACTAGAACCTAATATTTTTATCTCCTGACTTGTTTGTAATCCAGAGATAAGAATATCCTGTCTTCCTAATGCAATAATAACTCGACGGTGAATGCCTTGATCGATAAAGCTGGGAACATTACCAAAAGCATCTCGACCAATTTCTCCAGAGGGTAGAGATGGTTTATCTTTAGATTCGATTACTTCAGCAATTAACCGAAAAGCATCGGTATATAAGCCGGGTATAACTTGTCGATTAACTGTTTCACAACCTAATAAAATTGATTCTCCTAAACGCAGATTATTAATCCGACCAACTTCGCTACTTTTTTGATACCATTGATAGTTAGCAGAATTGCCTCCTGAAATAATCGGTAATTTTATTAAAAATTCCTGCTCAATTGTATCTGTTAACACAGATAATTTGCTCATATTATGGCTATCAGGTTTAATACCTCCATAACAAGCCAAATTACAACCCAGTCCAATAATTTTGATAAAGGGAAAAGCGAGGGTCTTTTTGATGAACTTGACCAGATCTTTCGGCAGTACACCTTCGCGTAAATCCCCTAACTCCGTCATGATAATAATGCGGTGTATTTTTTGCTTTTCTTGAGCATAATAGGAAAGTTCCTGAATTGTTGCTAATTCGGTATTTAAGCTGATATCTGCAATGTTAACCACTGATTCTGCTTGACTCAAGGCCGTACGCAACAGAACAAAAGTTGTCACTATTCCTGCTTGTTTCATTTTGAGAATATTTTCGATTCGAGAGTCAGCGATAAAGTTGACTCCACCTTGAATCATCGCCAAGGCGATCGAGGGATCACCCAAAATCGCTTTGGAAACTCCCATCACAGAAAGTCCCTTGCTGCCGTAGAATTGGCAGAGTAAACGAGCATTATGGCGTATTTTCGGGAGAGAAATCTCGATTCTGGGTAAAAGGTCTTTCATCAGCCTATTTGCTCCCAATTGCGGGAATTGCAGCTAAAATTTCCCCTTTGATTTTCCGGTTTAATTTCGGAAAGCGATCGCATAAAGCTTGGACTAATTTCTCACATCCGTATAACAAAACATCAGTAGTCGGTAACTGAAAATCTCGCTCATATTTGGCAATAATACGCTCAGTGGCCGCTGCAGTGAGATTTTCGTGATTAATCGCAATAGCGATAACTTGAGTGGGAGAAATTGCCTCAATTAGTGAAATTTCTTCCTGTAATTTTGGCATGGCTAAATGAGGAAAATCACAGCGAAATTTTCGGGCTGGGGGATGTTGTAAAATAATCCCATCGGGCCTACTTCCTTTCAAAATTCCCAGGGAACTCATAAAAGCAGGATGACTCAGAGAACTTTGTCCTTCCACTAAAATAATATCGGGTTTTTCTTGCTCAAAAGCTTGAACCACAGCATTTTCAATTTCACCGATGACAAATTGAGAAACCAAAGCATCGATCGAAACCCCATATCTTGCTCCCTGCATCAAGCTAGTTTGTCCAGTAGCGACTAAGACAGACTTAATACCCAAGCCTTGGAGAGTTTGATTAACTGCCACCGCAGTGGTCATTTTTCCGCAAGCACAATCGGTTCCTAAAAAGGCAATAACGGGTATATTTACTTGGGAAATTTGCCCAGTAAATACATGAAGATCAGCTAATTGTGGTGGTTTACGAATGTCTGTAATTTGCACACCATACTGACTAGCTTGCTCCCTAAATTCTAAATCTTCGGAGAAGAATTGATGCAAACCATTAATAATCTCCATTCCTTGTGCCATTGCTTCTAAAATTAGCAGCCTTTCTAGGGGGGGAATAAACGCTTCTAAGGGTGCTTTGCCGTAGATATAACAATTGGGAACATCTCTAAGTTTTTCTAAGGCTGCTTGTAAATTGGCAAAAATGGGAATATGATTTTTTTTATCTCCTAATGCTTCTCCCGCATCTTTTCCCGCTAAGGAACTATCCAGCACACCAACAATTGTATATATTTCTGATTGTCGGATCAAGCCAGCTGCCGTTTTTCCGTCCACACGTCCAAACTGATTTTCACAGTAAATTAAAGCCGTTTTTTTCGTTGATACCACTTTCTTAATCTCCTGAATATTAGATAATTGAAATTTCACTCCTAACTCCCAGTAAGACTATTTATTCTTCTTCTTCTATAGCATAATTATCTGGATCGATAATATCGTCTAGTTCTTCTAAAATTTGCAAATCGGGATGAGCATCAGATTGACGTAATTTTAATCTTCCTGTCCGTTCTAACCAATGGAGAAGGGTTTCTTTGGAAGTTATCTGCATAACAGGAATTGCCTGATAGCGAGGTTCTTGACTAAGAGAAGGATTAAATTTCATACCTGTTGAATTTCCTTTGAGAAGTTAACTCTATTGGTTGTTCTATTGTTGATCACGAAGCAACCCACAAAAAACTGAAAAAAATTGTCAAGTTTAGCAAAGTAAAAAAGTTCAGCTGTCAGATTTACTATTTGGACAGATAGATAGAGTCGGTTCCAATATATGCTCCCGATACTTGGGATGCAGACTCTATGGTGTAAATTAAAGTTTTCCTGTCTCGCTCAACTTAAATGTCAATCCTACGGTTTTTATCTAGCTAACGGAAAAGGTGATTAATAACACCAAAGCAACCAACAAAACCGCACCTACTCCTTGCAAAATATACCATTTTTGCTGTTCTAAAGATGGGGATTTTGATAGATAAATCTTGGGTTCGCTACCATAGTTATTGATGATTCCTTCATCATCTACTGTATAGCCCTCTGGGAGAGGTATATTAAGTGATTGATAGTTTTGCCCGTTTATATCTAGTTTAACCTCAGCAGGAATTAATTCACTTCCATCGCTTGGGGAATAGACTGTCGCACCTGTCTCTTGATTAGATTTAGTAGAGTAGTGCATGATCATCTCTCTTCAAAATCTGAGTATAACACAGAATAAGGCGAAATGGTTTTTCGGCTAATTTTTTCCTAGGGCTTTAATCAGCAAATTTGGCTAATGTCGGCAAATTAAAGCCAAAAATATGATTTTATAACTTGACAAAGCTAGATAAAAACATTTAGTCATCTCGCTATTTACTTTTTAGCATACCAGCGCCATAAAACTCGCGCTAAACGTTGGGGATCGTGACGAACTTTGGCAGTAACTTCATCTTCTGCCATTACATTCGCTAAAACAATGCGATAACCCATTTTTCCCACTTCCTCGCGATCTAAAAAGACGGGATGACTATGCTCTTGGGCGTATAATTGTAGGGATTGGGGCGATGGTGCAGTTCTTTGGGCCAAAACCGCATCAAAGACGCGTTCTTCACAAACTCCTTCGATTGCTCGCAAATGATCAGCTACCGAATAATTATCCGTTTCCCCCGGCTGGGTCATAATATTACAAACATAGACGCGGGGAACCGTCACCTCTGCTAGGGCCTGACGAATTGCGGGAACCAACAAATTAGGGATAATACTGGTATAAAGACTACCCGGCCCGATAATAATATAATCTGCTTCCTTGATTGCCGCTAAAGCAGCCGGTAAAGCGACCGGATCGGCAGGATGACAGCCAATCTGACGAATTTGCCCCATAGCTTCGGTTATCTTCGATTCTCCCTCAATAATGCGCCCATCGGCTAACTTAGCCCAGAGACTAACATCGGTAAGGGTAGCAGGTAGCACTTTGCCGCGAATGGCCAAAACTTTAGCACTAGCATCGATCGCCTGTTCCAGATCGCCGGTAATCTCGGTCATAGCGCTGATAAATAAATTACCAAAACTGTGGCCCGATAAACCATCCCCGGCATGAAAGCGATATTGAAACAATTCCGTTAATAACTTTTCCTCATCGGCTAAAGCGGCGATACAATTGCGAATATCCCCCGGGGGTAAAATGCCCATTTCCCGGCGTAATCGGCCTGAAGAACCGCCATCATCAGCTACGGTGACAATAGCGGTGATATTGGAACTATACTGTTTTAAACCGCGTAAAAGCGTCGATAAACCCGTACCGCCACCGATCGCCACAATTTTCGGGCCGCGATGGAGACGACGATGGGTGCGTAGGCGATCGACTAATTCCTCCGATGCGTCCGGTTGTAGTGCTTCTGTAATCGTTTCGACGGTGCGACTCTGACCCCAGAATAACAAAAAGACACCCAGCAAAACCGCCAGTGGCCCAGAAACAGAATTAGGGACCAAACGAGCGATCGTTTCTAATGCTTGGGAAACAAACTCTAAAAAGCGATTAACCGGGGTTAATTTTACCCAAATAGCCAAACCGAAGGAGGTGAGAAAAACCCCGGTTAAACTAATTAAAAGCCAGCGTTTGACAAAAAGACCGGGAGAAAGCCATTTAAACCAACGATTAACCCGTTTAGGCGTTTTTCTGCCCACAGAAGCGGCTATTTTCCCCTTCTGAGCGTTGAGTTCCCGTAGCGTCTGTTTAAATGGACTCATAGATGTGGCCTGGCAGCGAACGCATTGATTCTGGAGAGACTGTAGCCGAAAAAGGGGACAAACTCAAGCTGAATTAACCCCCCACTTGGGAATAGGCTGCATCGGAAATTGTGGGAATATCGGCGTATTTGCCGATAAACGACTGTATAATGCTGTAAACACAGGCGGCAAATGCTCCCAAAAAGACGACGTTAAAAAGAGTTTCTACCAGCAAATTCGCCCCTAAACCCCTAGCGATGAAACCTAAGGCCAATCCCAATAAATACACCAAAATATCGATTAAAATCGCCTGCATGGTGTTAAACCGGATAAAATGACTGATGCGGGGATTGCGTACCACGGCCAAAAAGAGGACGAAAAAGATAATTAAACTGCCAAAGCTTCCCAGAGAACTATAGAGAAAAGCTAAGGGAGTTAAAACTATTGCTAAGGCCGCTCCTAAAAAAGGGATTTGCCGAAAGATAAAGATACCGAAGGCAAAGGCCGAATATAAGGGTAAAAGATATACTAAAGCTGCAAAAATGCGATCTTTTGTATCGGTTGAGCCGCGCCAAGTCATAATCTATCGTCTCCTGAGACTACTGCTAACTCTCTTCAAGATAACCCGGCAGCCCACCAGACTTCCCATAACCGAAGAAATCGATCGAGGCCGAACATTGCTAGGCCTCGATCGAGTTATTCTCAAACAGAGACGGGGTGCTTGCTTTCCTGTAACAGAGCCAGATATTCCTCCTTAAAATACTGTAGGGTACTTAAAATCGGATTGGGAGCGCTTTGACCAAGACCACAAAGACTGGTTTCTTTAACCATTTGACAGAGATGTTCTAGGTTTTCGAGGTCGTGAATATCGGCCTTTCCGTCGATAATTTTGGCCAATAATTCAAACATTTGTACTGTTCCCGTGCGACAGGGGATACATTTACCACAGGACTCCTCGCGACAGAATTCCATATAGAATTTCGCTACTTTGACCATACTGGTACTATCATCCATAACCACCATACCCCCGGATCCCATCATTGAACCGAGTTTGGCTAAGGATTCGTAATCCACGGGAGTATCGAGTAAATTAGCGGGAATACAACCCCCAGAGGGGCCGCCGGTTTGTACCGCTTTTACTTGACCATCGGGAACACCACCCCCCATCTCCTCGACAATTTCCCGGAGAGTAATGCCCATTGGCACTTCAATCAGCCCATTATTGCAGATTTTTCCCGTTAA
Organism: Microcystis sp. M44BS1; assembly: GCF_020244875.1. Taxonomy (NCBI): domain Bacteria; kingdom Bacillati; phylum Cyanobacteriota; class Cyanophyceae; order Chroococcales; family Microcystaceae; genus Microcystis; species Microcystis sp. M44BS1. The sequence goes on along the minus strand of NZ_JADBVM010000250.1, from coordinate 2,574 downwards.
AGCGAAGATTTTTGTCCCTTTACTGCTGGCAGTACCGATATTGGCATACCAAGCGGCCCCCTCGCGGATAATAGCGGCGATATTAGCGTAGGACTCGACGTTATTAATCAGGGTGGGACAACCATCGAGGCCCGATTGGGCCGGATAGGGGGGACGGGTGCGGGGAGTGCCGCGGCCGCCTTCAATGGAATGGATGAGAGCGGTTTCCTCTCCACAGACAAAAGCTCCCGCTCCGATGCGGATATCCACCTTAAAATCGAAAGTGGACTCGAATACTTGGGAACCCATTAAACCGAATTTTTTGGCCTGATTAATCGCTTTTTGCAAACGATCGATCGCTAGGGGATATTCGGCTCTAACATAGATATAACCATGATCGGCCCCCACGGCATAGGCAGCGATCGCCATTCCTTCCAGGACTAAATGGGGGTCACTTTCCAAAACACTACGGTCCATAAACGCCCCGGGGTCGCCTTCATCAGCATTACAGATAACGTATTTTTGTTTACCCGGTTGTTTAGCCACCGTCGCCCATTTTAAACCGGTGGGATAACCGGCACCACCCCGGCCGCGTAAACCGCTTTTGATGATTTCCTCCACCACCTGGGCCGGAGTCATCTCGTAGAGGGCCTTGTAGAGAGATTGATAGCCACCGACGGCGATATATTCCTCAATGCGATCGGGATCGATTTTACCGCTATTTTCCCGGACAATTTTGACCTGATGGGAGAAAAAGGGATGTTTTGAGTCCCCTAATTGCACCTCGGTTTTGCCGCCGTTTAAGGCCGCAATAATGCTGGCCGCACTTTCCGGGGTGACTTCTTCGTATAAGAGATCCTGGGGATCCACTTCCACCAACGGACCGCGACCACAAAAACCCATACAACCGACCCCGACCACTTCGACTGCATCCTCTAGGTCTGCTTCTTTGACGGCAGTGGCGAGGTTTTTTTTGATTTGGAGGGAGTTAGCAGCTTGGCAACCGGTGGAAGTGCAACAATGCACCCGGATGCTTTTTTGTCTAGTTTTTTCTTTCTCGGCCACTGCCAATAATTCTTGTAAGTCCATATTCTTCTCAATCCACTAAAGTGAAAAATTACTGGGAGAAACTCTTTAGTTTTGCTAAGACAGTTTCCGAATCTTGTTTCGGGGCCACGACTCCATCGAAGACCACGGCCGGCGCAATCCCACAGGCCCCGATACAACGGGCCGACACTAGGGAAATTTCTCCATCGGCGGTGGTTTCTCCCACTTTGACATCAAAGGTGTTTTCGATGTCTTCGAGGATTTTGCCGCTGCCTTTGACATAACAAGCAGTCCCCATACAGACGATACAGGTGTGTTTTCCCGCCGGTTTCAGGGAAAAGAGATGGTAGAAGGTTGCTACCCCATAGACGCGACTGAGGGGCAGTTTTAGCGCCCGGGCAACGTAGAGGAGAACATCTTCTTCTAGGAATCCAAAGGCTTCTTGGGCTTTGTGCAGGACTTCAATCAGGGCTGATTGATTATATCCTGCCCGCTTCATGGTAATGTCGAGGACTTTGAAGCGTTTATCGCCACTGGGATGCTCTTTTTTCTCCGTTTGACGAGGATTGGCAGTTTGCATAAATCTGAACCAAATAAATTTTAGGGGCGATGACGGGAAAAAGATGGAGAGTTGTCGGTTTTCCTTGGTCATCTCCCTGCTTTTATTCTGACACTGGCTCCAGAGGGCGATCAATAACTTTATCTTTCCTTTAGTTATTGGGGGATAGGGGATTTTTCGGCCTTGTCAAATTGAAAGATGCTCCGAATCAGCCTGGAACTGAAATTACTTTGATAGCAAGGATTGCATTGCATCTTTCCTATAATAGTGTTTAATCAACGAATAGGGCCTTTTATGGCGGGCTTAAGTGGGGAACAAGAGTCGCTCGATTTAGCAGTGGAATATAGCTAGGTAATAGCTGTAGGGCTAATTCATGAATTAGCCCTACAATCAATTATGATGAACCCTGGAAATAGAAAACGGGTTTCTTCGATAAACCCGTTTTCTGCGGGTTTTTTTGCGGGCAGCATCCCCCTCTCCTCGTAGGTTAAAGGGATGAGGTCATAACAATCTGTTGCCACAACCGACTTTTCAGAATACAATAGAGAAGAGTAGTCATTCATCGCTCAGATTAGTTAAGATGACATTACATGACTAATAATATTGACCATGATCGCTTATTTAAGGAGTTAATCTCCACCTTTTTTGTCGAATTTATCGAGTTATTTTTCCCTCAATTGATAGATTATTTAGATAGGGACTCGATTACTTTTTTAGACAAAGAAGTATTTACCGATGTCACCGAAGGAGAAAGACATGAAAGCGATTTAGTCGCACAGGTTAAGTTTCGAGGAAAAGAATCGTTTTTTCTGATTCATGTGGAGGCGCAGGAAAGTTCCCGCAAGTGGTTTAACCGGCGAATGTTTACTTATTTTGCTCGCTTTCATGAGAAATTTGTCTTACCGATTTATCCGATTGTAATTTTCTCTTATTCAAAGCCAAAAAGAGAAGCGATTAGTCAATATGTAGTCGATTTTCCCGATTTTAAG
>NZ_JADBVM010000025.1:0-38423 GCF_020244875.1 Microcystis sp. M44BS1 | reverse complement strand
AGTTATCAGTTAGAAGAGGATAGGGAAATGGGGGAATAGGGTAATGGGGAGATAGAGTAATTTCCACTAAAACCCTAAAACCCTAAAACCCCACTCCCCCAACACCCCACTTCATAATTCATAATTCATAATTCATAATTCCCTCTCCCCACTTCCCCACTTCCCCAATTACCCACTTCCCCAATTCATAATTAATAATTTAACCTTTGACTCACTCCGGCAATGGCAGCCAAGAGAAGCCAAACAATAGTATTAATCTTGACATCGGAGAGGGTGACATCGACGAGATTAAATAAAACGCAAGCACCAAAGGCCACCAGATAGGTAAAGATAATTAACTCACCCCCGGCTTTTTGTTGTCGTAAAAAGATTAATAAACGCCACCCTTGGGCATAAATCCAACCCACCCAAACAGACAATAAAATTAAGCCAATAATTCCCGTTTCTGCCATTAACATCAAATATAAATTATGGGGATGACCTAACCACAATCCCTGACTTTTTTCGTAGAGAGGTGTAAAACTGCGTAATCCCCAACCGAATAGGGGTCTTTCTTGGGTCATTTCTAGAGTAAAACGCCATTGGGTTGCTCTGAGAGTAGCTAGAGGGCGATTAGGGAACATTTCATCGGATAATCGCGCCCAAATCGCCCTAGGAACCAAAAAACGCAGACTATCCCTAAAAGGATTTGGTCCCCAAGAAGCAAGGGAAATCACCCCTCCCAAGAGGACAAAACCAGCGACTAAGGCATTCCAACCCAGATAAAGGGCGAAAATTAGGCAACCTAAAAAGGCTAAGGCCCAAGCATTGCGAGAATTGCTTAAAAATAGCCCTACACTATCGATAAATATAGTTAAAGTTAAAAACCCGACTTTGAGATTTAAAAGGTTATTTCTTTGTCTGTGCCACTGCCGCCAAGTTAGAATTAATAAACCGAACGCTAAAATCAGAGTTATAAGTAAATAAGCCCCCAAAAGATTAGCATACATAAAAACCGAAGACATCCGACCTAAAGGTTCGCCCCCCGCTCCGTAGGGCCAGGTAAAAATCCCTTTTAATGCTTCCGGTTTTTGCCAACCGAGAAAAATTTGTCCCCATCCCATCACCACTACCCAAACCGACGGAATAACCATCACCCAAGCTAGTTGACGCAACTGAGAGGGTTTTTTAATTAATTGTCTGATATTGCTAAAAAAGAAGAAAAAAGGCAGGAAATTTCCTAAACCAATCCAAGCATCCCCCGGAGTTGGGGAAAGACTGGCACTAATCATTAACCAAAGTGTGACGATACCGAGACCTTGATTGAGACGTGACTGGATAATTGCCCGAAAATTGCCGGTAAAAACCCTAATTAACACGATAATAATGCCGATACCCGCCAACTCCGGCAGCATCATAGCGATAAAAACTGAAAAAAGTATTAAATTCCACTCCCACCCTTGACAAAAAATCTTTTTCATGCTAGGCAGGTTGCCAACAATCCTCACGAGTCAGACGAATTTGGGCAAGGGCAAAAATAGTCGGGATAATCCGGCCGTAATCAGTGGCGATCGCTTTCCAACCGAGATCAGCAATAAACCAACCCCATAAAGCCGGTCCTACCAAACTTAACACGGTTCTGACCGCTCCGTAGCGGGCCGCCGCCCTAGTCATGCCCTGTTTAGCCGTTTGTAGGGCGATTTGATTAACAATTGCCCCACCCTGGACTACAGCAGTTTTTGCCCCTTGATAGCGGACAAAATGAAGAGCGAACTGCCCGGCGATATGTTTGAGCAGAATCGGTTTCAGGATAGAATTAATGGCGATGACGCTACTGCCTTTGAGGACTATATCAAGGGGATTGTGTTGTAGGTGAACGGGTAAGGGTTGGGGAGTGTGGGAATCCGCGAGCGCTTTTTGAATTTGAATCGAGAGGGATTTTTGTTCCGATGGGGGGAGACGTTTCCAAGCTTTGTTAACGAGGTGAAGATAGATTTCCGCTTCAATTTCCGTTGTCGGCATTTTTTGGGAGTAGGGAACCTTGAGGAAATGACAGACACGAACTAGAATTTGACGATAACTAACTTTTTCCGTTTGACCTTTTAATACTGTCACACCATCGGCAGCCAGATAACGAAAACGATCCTCGACGCTATCTAACCAACTTTCCCAATCTTGACTTTGAACGGCGATTGCGTCCGGCGCTCGTAGATAATCGAGGGGGTTAAAACGACGGCAAAAGAGGATGTTAGTGATTTGCTGCAGTTCCTCCTCGGTGGCTAACTCCAAAGCTGTGCGTAGTTCGTCCAATGTGGTTTTTCCTCCTCAGCCCCAATAATCAAATCAGTTTCGCTAGTGCTGATTACTACTAATATTAACTCAAGGGTTCACAGGATTAGGAAGGCTAGTGACAAATTTTTCGATTAAGGTTGGGATCATTGGTGCGGGTTTAGCCGGGTTAACCTGCGCTCGTCAGTTGTGCGATCGAGGTTATACTGTTAAGCTATTTGATAAGTCTAGAGGCATTGGTGGTCGTTTAGCCACGCGACGGGTTAATCGAGCTAATCAAGAGATTGCTGTGGATCATGGCTTGCCTTTTTTGACTGTTCAGGGGGAAAAAACGGCGGCTTTAATTGATAATCTTCTGAGAGAGAATATAGTTACTTCTTGGTTTGATTCTAGCTATGTTGCTCCTTCTGGCATCAATAGCGTGGCGAAATTTTTAGCTAAAGGTTTAGAAATTGAACGAGATTTTCTGGTTACTCGTCTGGAAAATCGTCAGGGAAAATGGGTTTTAAACAATAACGGTCAAATTCGGGGGGAGTTTTCGGTGATTGTCCTGGCTATTCCCGCCCCGCAAGCAGCGTTATTGTTAGAAAACTCTCATATAACTACTATGCCAGAATTGCGATCAATCGTTTACGATCCCTGTTTAACGGTTATGGCAGGTTATGGCGATTCTTTACCCGCAGTGACTCCCTCCACCGCTATCGCTTGGTTAGGACTTGATAGCAGTAAACGGCAATCATCCCCTGATTATGTCTTTGTTGTGCATAGTAGTGGAGATTTTGCGGTTAAATATCTCGATAGCGAGGATTTAGAAGCAGTTACGCTAGATTTGCTCGCTCGTGCTTCTTTGCCTCTCCCGGATTGGTCTCAGATTCACCGTTGGCGTTATGCTTTAGTCCGTCAGGGTTTAGCTGTACCCTGTTTAAGTGTTAATAGTCCTTTACCTCTAGTTGCCTGTGGTGATTGGTGTCAAGGGGGAGATTTATCGAGAAATTCTTCCCTAGAAACGGCCTTAAATTCTGGGATAGCGGCGGCTAATCAAGTTCAGCAGCTACTCTCTTAAGAATCTAGGTACAGAACGTAGGTTGGGTTGAAGCATGAAACCCAACGTCCTAATCAAGTTCAGCAGCTACTCTCCTAGAATCTAGAGACAAGTTCAAATTCTTAGGTTAAGCTTAAGTTAACAAAAGGTTAAGTAATATAATAATGTAGGTATCCTATACTGGGGGGTTGGTCACAATGGAAAAATTCAATTCTAAAGATAACTTTCTCTACCCTAAAACCAGCTACAGGGGTTTATTCACGCCACAAAATTTGGTTTTTAACGCTAATTTGCAGGAATTCGCCCTGAGAGTCTCTTTTATCGCTGGTTTACACACGGGGGGAAAACTTACCTCCACGGAAGCTTACGAGAAAATTAACCAGCTTTGGCAAGAGTTGAATACCAGTCAAAAATTCCTACTAGCTAATCATTTTGAGGATGACGGAGATTGAGAGATGGGGTTTTTTAGTGATCAGTAAACAGTAATCAGTATCTAAAGTGCTACTTCTAGATAAAAATGTCAACAAAAGACAACAAGAGGTAATTCTGCCGCTACAATATGATAGCGAGTTGTCAAGAGAACAGTAAAAGAACTGCCAATTGGATCTAGATGCCTCAATATACTACTAAACAAGCAACGGAAAACCCTGTTGTGTCCGACCAGTCCGCCAAGAATCCCTTTTCACTATTTGGTCAATTTTGGGAAAGCCTAAAAATTGTCGCTCAACCCTATTGGTATCCAACGGAGTTAAATGGACGCGCCTTTGGAGATGTGATCATTTCTTGGGGAATGTCAGCTTTGATCCTTTTAAGTATCTTGGCAACAGTCGGGGTAGAAGCTTTTAGTAGCTACTGGAATCGTTATGTACTCGATATTATTATTGAAGATAGAGACCTTTCTAAATATCTCAATACGCTGTGGTTATCCAGTTTGTTGATTATAGGAACAACGGGGTTATTTGCTTTTTCTCAATTTATTCGTCGCAAAGTAGCCTTAGATTGGTATAAGTGGTTAACGAAACAAACCGTCAAAAAATATCTCAATGATCGCGCTTACTATAACATTGATTTTACCTCAGCTTTAAAAAATCCCGATCAAAGATTATCTCAAGAAATTGAACCAATTACGACCATGACCATGAGGTTTTTAATTACCTTCGTGGAAAAAGGGTTACAAATGATTACTTTTGCGATTATTCTTTGGACAATTTCTCGGCAAATTGCGGTTTATCTAATAATTTATACGATCGCAGGAAATTTAATAGCAATTTATCTAACTCAAGAATTAAACAAAATTAATCAATCTGAGCTTAATGATAAGGCGGATTATAGTTATGCTTTAACCCATGTGCGTAACCACGCCGAATCAATTGCTTTTTTTCAGGGAGAAGAGCAGGAAGAAAAAATCATTGAAGGTCGTTTTCAACGGGTTATTGAAAGCTCGGAAAAACTTATAAATTGGGAACGGTTTAATAATCTTTTTAATCGAGGTTATCAGTCAGCGATTAGTGTATTTTCAATGTTTATTTTGACCCCGATGTTTATTCAAAACGAAATCGATTATGGAGAAATTAGTCAAGCTAGTTTATGTTGTTTTCTTTTTTCTAATGCCTTGGGACAATTAATTACTGAATGGGGAACATCGGGTAAAGTTTCCAGTTATATTGAACGGTTAGCTACCTTGACAGATGCCTTAAAAGTTGCCAGTGAAGAGCCGAAAAACTTAAGTCGTATTATCACCCTGGAAGATAATCGTCTAGCCTTTGAAAATTTTACCCTACAAACTCCCGATTATGAAAGGGTAATTGTGGAAAATTTATCGGTTTCTGTCCCTTTGGGAGAAAGCCTACTGATTATTGGCCCCAGTGGTCGAGGAAAAAGTTCCTTGTTACGAGCAATCGCCGGTTTATGGAAAGCGGGTAGTGGTCGTTTAGTTCGTCCTCCTTTAGCTAAAATGTTATTTTTACCCCAACGTCCTTATATTATCCTTGGCAGTTTACGCCAGCAATTACTTTATCCCCATACCAATGAGCAGCTGAGCGATGAAGATTTAGAAAATATCTTAAAAAAAGTCAATCTTCAACATTTATTAACCGACAAAAATAGCTTAGATAAACAAGTCAACTGGGAACAGATTTTATCCCTCGGAGAACAGCAAAGACTAGCTTTTGCTCGACTATTAATCACTAAACCTACTTTTACTATCTTAGATGAAGCAACCAGCGCTTTAGATTTGGTAAATGAAGCCAGCTTATATCAGCAATTACAGGAAAGTGAAACCACCTTTATTAGTGTTGGTCATCGGGAAAGTTTATTTAATTATCATCGATGGGTCTTAGAGTTAACAGAAAATTCCCATTGGCAGCTGTCAACTGTAGAAGATTATCAGCGCAAAAAAGTTAATGACCTGGTAATGATGTCAAAAAAATCAGAAAATTTTTCGGCGGTAAAAATAGAGCCTTTGTCTGAGGTTAAACCTGAGCATAATGGGGAGATTACAGGAGTTTCTGAAATAACGGAAGGTTTGTCCCATCAACAAATGCAGTCCCTAACTGACTATTCTTTAAGTAACGTCCGGAGTCGTGCCAGTTTAGGTAAAATCATTACTGCTAAAGATGGGGTTAATTATCGTTACGATAAAGACCCAAAAGCCTTAAAATGGGTGAGAATATAGCTAATGGGGTGACAAATAGATTGAAATTGAGACAGAGTATTCAGACTTCCCCCTCTCAGGAGAACTAGAGAATGAGGTTTTTGCTGGCTAAGTTGATTAACAAGCTACTAACTGATAACTGATAACTGATAACTGATAACTGATAACTGATAACTGATAACTGATAACTGATAACTGATAACTGATAACTGGTATAGGAGTTTTATCAAATGAAAGCACTGGAAAAACTTGTGACGGAACGATTATATTTAGTCCCCTTAAAGCTTGAACTTCTGAAAGCAGCAATTATAGGTATCGATGAATTAGTAACAATTTTGGGGGTAAAAGTTGCTGCTGACTGGGACGAACAAGAGTTGATTCAAGCTTTCCCTGATATTGCGAATATTTTGCTGCAATTCCCCTTACAAAATGAGTGGGGGTGGGGGAGTTTAATTATTCATCAAGCAGACAATACTCTTATTGGTCATGTGATGGTCAAAATTATTCCTGATGTTACAGGTTTACCCACAGATGCTGTAGAAATTGGTTATCAAGTAGCGCCGTTATATCGACGAAAAGGCTACGCATCTGAGGCGACAAAAGCAATGATGGACTGGACACTTTCTCAACCGGGTATGCAAACAGTGACCGCTGGCTGCGCTCCCGATAATATAGCTTCAAAGCGAGTTTTAGAAAAAATCGGCATGAATCTGATAGAAGCACGAGAGAAAGTCCTGGTCTGGAAATTAAGTAGGGTTTGCTGAAAAAGTTTGTTGGTGGGGTTAGGAGCCGGTCGTCAGTAGTCAGTAGTCAGTAGTCAGTAGTCAGGAGATAGGAGACAGGAGACGGGAGATTATTTTTATTTATTCTCCCCACACCCCACACCCTACACCCTCTTTCAAGTCAGTAGGGAGTCATACTAAATCCGGTTATTAAAGACTGATTATTTATTCCCCTTTTTGCCGTTCGGCTGAGCTCACGGCCGAAGCCTTTTGCATGAGCAGAAAACGGGTTTCTCCGAGAAACCCGTTTTCTGTGCGTTACTCAACGGATTTAGGTCCGCAGATAAAAAACGAGCAAAGATGCGATCAAATACTCTGGCTCTGTATTTGTTGGTTTATGAGTTGACGAGGACTTCAGCGATCGCCTGGGAGATGGGAAAATAAGGAGGATAAAGTTCTAGCCAGAAAAACTCGCCAACGGGATTAATTTCTAAAAAGATATAACGTTCATCTGGTGTGACAATCATATCAATTGCACCATAATTAAGACCGAAATATTTCATTAATTCAAGTAGTTGTTTTTCAATAGTTTTCGGTAAATTGTAGGGTTGCCATTGTTGATGGAGCGCTCTTCCCTCTTTTCGCCAATCGTAGATAGCACCGTCTAATTGTTGGGAATTAATCGCCGCCGTAAATATTTGTTCACCGACGATAGTGATGCGTAATTCCAAGGCTTTAGGAATGTTTTCCTGAAAAGTCATTGGACAAAATTGCAAACCTTCCAAATTATCTAGGTCTTCCTTAGTAACAGGACTGGTAAAAACAACCATTTCCTCTTGGTTGTCTCCATAAATAGCAAATTGAGAAAGCATTTTAGTCACAATTCCCGTCGCTTCAAACTCCTGAGCAAATTGCTTGACAGCTTCAGGATTATTAGAAGTTAAAGTCCCCGGAATTAATAAACCTAATTGTCGCGCCACTTGTAACTGCAATTGTTTATGATTGGCATGATCTACCTTAGCAATTGGATCAAGATGAAAGCCAGATAAACTAGCAATCATTCCTCGAATACTTAACCGACATTCCTTAAGAGAAGCTTCGCGAAATTGACGATCCATCCCATCGGGTAATTTTTGTCCGTATCTCATGCGTCGATACCAGACAGCAGAAACTTCTTTTAGCTCTAATTTTTGGTCTCCATCGGTAATAACTCCGCCTTTTTTATACCCTGAGTAAAGATCAACTTTTACCTCTGTTGGGAAGCTATCGGTATCAAAACGGAAGGCTTTTTTACCCATGGCTTCTATGGCTTTGATTACCAGAGGAATACTTTCATTATCGTTGCTAAAAGTAATAAGTAAAACGGTCATAAATCTCCTTGATGATTTGGGATTGAGAATCCTGATTAGATTTGGGATTGAGAATCTTGATAATCCTAAAATCCTCAAAATCCTGATTAGGTTTTGGTTTGATTTTTAGCATACTAAAAAATCAGCGATCGCATGAGAAATAGGTAAATCTAAATCCCGTTCTAACATTCCCCACTCACCACCCGGATTAACTTCTAAAAAAACGTATTCTCCTGCGGGAGTTAAGATAAAATCAAATGCCCCAAAATTTAACCCTAAATTAGCCATAAAAATCTGAATTTGCTGCAATAGTGAATCAGGTAAAGTATGATGTTGCCAAGCACCTGGATCAATACCCGGTCTTCGCCAATCTACGGCTGAATGATTATACTGAGAAGATTCTAAAGCACCCACAAATGTTTGTCCATTAACCACGACAATTCTCAATTCTAATTGTTTAGGAATTTCCGCTTGAAAAACCATAGGACAATAACGTAAAGATTCCGCTTCCTCAAGGTCTTCTGCTTTCACCCTACTGGTATAAAGAAAAAATTCCGGCGACTCCATACTGCGTGCGATCGCAGTTAACAATTTACTCACCATTCGTCCCTGAACCTGGGAAAAGAATTCCCGGACAGCATCGGGATTATTGGTCACTAAAGTGGGGGGAATAATCAAGCCAACTTCTGAGGCCAAACGAAGTTGTAATAACTTATTTTTAGCCTTCTCAATTTGCACTAAATTATCTAACCAACGCGCTGACCTTAAACTATCCCAAAAACCAGCCAAAGTCGTCTGGGATTCTCGCACACAAGCCTCCCGAAACTGAGGATCTAAATCCCCTGTTAGTTCAGGTTGCCAAATACGTCTTGTCCAAACAGATTGCACCTGTTCACTATCAATAGATTGATGGTTATAGGTTAATTGATAAAAACTTTTTTTCCCATTAAATTGGGCCGTTAGTTGAACCTCTAAGGGAAATTTATCAGTATCTAAGCGAAAAGGTGTGGCTCCTTTTTTTTCTATCGCCTCAGCCACGCGGTCAATCGTAAAAAAATCGCCGCTATGGGTCAACAATAAAACAACTTTAGGCGATTCTTTCATATCAGTGGGAAATTCCTATATTTAAATTTCTTTTTGCCTGTCTTAAGTGGCGACTAATTCCGGTTTAGTGGTCAGAATTGAATATTCACAAGACTGGGGATTGTCCATCCGCTCCTGAGCATTGAGGATTTCTAACCCCACCACGTTCCCCGACTGGTCATAGTCGAGAATCACCCCCAGACTCTGCTCGTCGCTTTCTGCAATCGGCACATTACTTAAGGTGATTTTGAGAGCATCAACGACTGGATCATAGGTCACTTTCATGGCGTTCTCCTTAGTACAAACGCTTACGGGGGCGATAATTAGCCACGGATTCCACTAAACCCAAGGCGATAAAATTGGTTAATAAAGATGAACGTCCATAACTTAACCAGGGTAGAGGAATCCCTGTAATCGGGGCTAATCCCACGGTCATGCTAATATTAAGAATTGCCTGAAAAGCGATCATCGAGAGAACACCGATCGCTATTAAAGAACCAAAGTTTTCTTTAGCAGTATTAGCAATGACTAACAAACGCCAACAAACTAACCAGAAAGCTATTAAAACTAGAATACTGCCGACAAAACCGAGTTCTTCCCCGACTACGGTGAAGATAAAATCGGTGTGTTGTTCGGGAATAAAATTTAATTGGGTTTGGGTGCCTTGGTGTAATCCCCGTCCCAATAATTCTCCGGATCCGATGGCAATGCGGGACTGAATTAATTGATAACCTCCCCCCAAAGGATTCTTTTCTGGGTCAAGAAATAGGGTTAAACGATCTTTTTGATATTCTTTTAATAAACCCCAAAAAACCTCGCCTAATTTACCCACTGCCAAATTAGTTGCCACCACGAGGAAAGTAGATAAAAAACGGTAGGGAAGGGTAAACCAAGCAAGTACAGCGATGATAATTGCTAAAACAATCCAAGCAGGAAAAAGTAAATTAAACAGAAAAACCGATGCGAGGGGAGATAAGAGGATAATCATCCAAGGCAGTTTCGCATTAGCCCAGTAAATCATGCCTAGGGTAATTGCACCAAAGACTAATCCTGTCCCCAGGTCCGGCTGCGCCATAATTAACACCCAGGGGATGGCAGTGACGGCAAAGACACGAGCGATCGCAAAAAGATTATCGGCGGGACGATGATGTAGGAGGGCTGCCAGGGTGATAATTAAACCTACCTTGGCAAATTCCGACGGTTGCACGTTAAAACTGCCGATATTAATCCAACTTTGCGCCCCATTCGCCGTCACCCCTAGGATAATTACCGCGATTAGGGAGAGATTGGTGAGAAGATAGGTTAACCAGTGCCATTTCAGCATACTTTCGTAACGACAACGGGCCAGAAATAAAGCGATCGCCACTCCCACGCATCCGAATAACCAGTGTTGCCACCAGTCGAGAGCAGTGGTATGTCTTTCGGCACTACGAATCATTAAACCACCGAAAACGGTTAAACCCGTCACCAAAACGAACAAAAGCCAATCAATTTGGGCTATATCCCGGAAAATAAAGCTAAACTGCTCACTAAAACCGCTTAGTTTCCTACTAACAAGGGACTGTCTTCTCACCATTTCTCTCCCCACATTTACTGACTAACTATAGGCTGCCACGGATACTTTCGCCGCCACCTGACGAGCGATCGCTATCAGGGCTTTAGCTGAGGCCGATTCTGGTTGCCCTAGAACTACTGGTACACCAGTATCACCGCCCTCCCGGAGGGATATCTCCAGAGGCACACATCCCAGTAAAGGAATGCCCAATTCTTGCGAGGTTTTTTCCCCACCACCGGACCCAAATAGATCATAGGAGCGATCGGGCTGATCGGGGGGGATAAAATAACTCATATTTTCCACGATACCCAAAACCCGCGCCCCTAGCTGTTGGAACATTTTTAAACCCCGACGCGCATCAATTAAAGAAACCGTCTGGGGAGTGGTGACAATCACCGCACCGGCTAGGGGGACCGATTGAATTAAAGTTAATTGTGCATCCCCGGTACCGGGAGGCATATCGACGATTAAATAGTCTAAATCGCCCCAGTTGACTTGATAGAGAAACTGACGGATAATGCCGTTTAACATCGGACCGCGCCAGATTACCGGTTGATCGGGGTTGATCAAAAAGCCCATGGAAACCATTTTGATGCCATGGTTAAAAGCGGGTTCCAATATCTCGCCATTTGCACCCTGTACGGTCACTTGTGCGTCATTTAAGCCCAACATTGTCGGGGCGTTGGGGCCGTAGATGTCCGCGTCTAATAGCCCCACTTTTGCCCCTAAATGAGCCAAGGCGACGGCGATATTGACAGCCACGGTACTTTTTCCCACACCGCCCTTACCACTGGAAACGGCGATAATATTTTTAACCCCCTCCACGCCTTGGCGATCGGGTAAAGCTTTTTGTTGCGGGGTTTCGGCAGTTACATCCACGGCGACACTTTCCACCCCGGGCAGCTGTTTAACGGCTTTTTGGCAGTCTTCCACGATAAATTCGCGCAAAGGACAGGCGGGAGTGGTCAAAACTAGGGTAAAGCTAACTTTTCCGCCATCGATCGCCACATTGCGGATCATGTTCAATTCCACTAAGCTTTTTTGCAGTTCTGGATCTTGAACGGGACGTAATACTTCTAAAATCGATGCGGTATCAAGGGGCATGGTTTCAGTGTCTCTAGTCAAGTATTGTTCTTATGGTTATTTATCTTAACCTTGTGGGGGTTGGGTGTTGGATGGTGTTGGGGTTTTAGGGTGTTAGGGTTTTAGGGTTTTAGTTGAAATTCCCCCATTCCCCCATTCCCCCACTTCCCTATTCCCCCATTTCCCCATTTCCCCATTCCCCCATTCCCCCATTTCCCCATTCCCCCATTTCCCCATTCCCCCATTTCCCCATTCCCCCACTTCCCTATTCCCCCATTCCCCCATTCCCCCTATATCTCTATATCTCTAGATTACGGTAATAGGATCGCCGACTTTAATTGTACCTGTCTTTTCGGGGATGACATTTTCTCCGAACATGATGCCCCCGGGGAAACGGCGAAAAGTGCTTAAGGTTTTTAAAGGTTCCTGTTGGGGATTTCTCCTACCTGTTTCTTGATCGGTGGTGGTGATAATACAGCGACTACAGGGTTTAACTAGGGCATAATTTATCTCTCCAATTGTGATCTTTTGCCAACTACTTTCGCTAAAAGCTCGATCGCTACTAATAACAATATTAGGACGAAAACGATTCATCGGCACTGGTGCAACTAAACGCTGATTTAAGTCCTCTAAAGAAGCAGTATTAGTTAATAAAATTGGATAACCATCGGCAAAGCTGACGGGAGTATGATCGTTCCCTGCATAGCGGGGATTCGCAGGACGTGGATAATCGGGAGATTGTCGCACTAAACGACAGGGAATGTCGAGAATTTTCTCAAACCATTCGGCGATTTCATCCCCTTGATCCATGGCTATGGTTTGGGATTCCCAGATTTGAACCGCTCTTTTTTCTCCTGTGAAATTAGGCTGGAAAGTCAGGGAATCTTGAGATGTTTTCAGAGAAAATTTATCTCCTGTAATCGTGACAGAAACGGTGGCTAATTGCGGATATTCTCTTTGGGTGATAAATTTACCCTTGCCATCCACTAACATCATTTCTCGATCCCAGAGTAAACCTTTAGGAGTCACTTCAGCTTGGGATAATTGAATACCTCGACAGGATTTAATCGGGTAGATATAGAGATCAGTAACCTGCATTTTCTTTCAGTAGTTCTACATATTTTTTCGCCACATCTTCCCACGTCCAGAGATTAATTTTATTGGGAATATCTTCGGGTAACAAGCGAGGAATTGGATTGAGGATAAATTGTTCTAAACAGTTGGCTAAACTGTCCGCATCTCCCCTAGGATAGAATTGCACTCTTTCGGGACAATTATATAATTCTACCTGTTCTTGAAACACTTCTAAATCGGAAGCGATAACGGGAATACCTTGTAAAATTGCTTCTGCTATTGCCAATCCAAAACCTTCGTATTTTGAGGGAAATACCACAGAGGAACAGGTTTGATAATAAAATTGTAAGGTTTCATAGTCTTGATAACCTAATCCCTTGATATGACTCTGGAAAATTTCTTTATTTTCCTGATAAAGTTGGGTACATTCTGTGAGATAGTCTTGGTATTCTTGGGTTTTGGACTGTTGAGACAATTGCAGATTTCCATTAACTAGATTATCGGTTTCTTTACCAATAAAAACTATTTGAAATTTTAAACTTTTTTTAGCTAGTGTAATGGCTGCTTTGAGCAAAGTCAGATGATCTTTGTAGATACCAAAAGAGGAGGGAAAATAAAAGGTAACTAGCTCACTTTTGACTAAATCACTTTTGGGATTAGACTGCTCGATAAATCCCGCTAATGGTACAGCTTTTAACTTACTAGCATAGGTAGCATTGGGAAAAACTTTTAAAACATCGTCTTTAGTTTTTTGGGAAATTGTGAAGAGTAGATCGGCCTGATCTAACCATTCTTTTAAGACTTCATTGTAGGGTTCTTGATAGGATTCTGAGTAAGTTAAGGGAGCAAATTGCCAAAAGACATCATAAATAATGCCACTTAAAGTAACCTTGACATTAGGAGGAGAAATCCGATTAGTCATTCCATACAAACAGTGATCAGCTTGGTAACGACTGATAATCTGATTGATTCTTGTCTCGATGCGTAAAAGTTCAATTCTACGAGAGAAAAGACGATGAATCGAAGTCAGTCTTAGGGTTTTATAAAAATTCGCTAGAAGACCATAAAAATAGATTAATTTTGTCTCAAAACTCTGGGGATAAAAAGCAAAATCTTCGTAGATAAGTTTATCGGAATCGGGCATCAAAGACTTAAAATATTCAATTTCATTACGAGGGATAACGATAATAATTTGTTCGACGTATTCTAATAAGCTAGGTATTAAAGAGATAATGACTCTTTCTACTCCTCCTTTGCGATAAAACACGATCGGGATGACAATTTTCATAGATTTCCTTGTCGATAGCTGGCAATAAAAAGATTGATTTTTGACTTGAACCCATTATATGATAGGCTCGAATTGTTCTACTGAGTCGAGAAATCGAGTTAAATTCGAGAAACTAAGACTCTATCACCCATCGCCCCTATTTTCCCTCGATCTTGGAGAAAAAGAGTGTCACAAGCTACTCCATCCCTACAATCTAATCTCAAACAATGGCTACGAGCCAGCGCACCTTCCCTATTTCAAATTAAACAACGTTTGAGCGCCCGTCGTTGGCCGAAAAAATCGATCGTTATTTACACAGAAAAATATCGTCCCATGCTTCCGGCGGAAATTTGGCAACGGGGGGCCAGTGGCACCCAGGCATCGGTGGCTTTTTTAGCGCAAGAATGGACGAAACGCGGCTATAAAGTGACGATTTTTGGCAATTGTGAGGGTATGGAAGGGGAACAGGACGGTATTCGCTATGTTAATTATTACCAGATGAATTGGCAAGATCACTTTGAGACATTGGTGATCTCTCGTCATCCCACCTATTGCCGTCCGGGTACCAAGGCAGAACGAATTTTTTTTGATTGGCAAGATATTAAAGTGCCGGCAGCCTCCTATACCCCCGAAATTTTGGCTAGATACGACAAAATTTTCTGTAAAAGCCAATATCAAAGGGATTTACTGGATTTCTGTCCCGATCATCAATGTCCGATTGTTCCTAATGGTATCGATACTTCCCTTTTGGCTGTAAGTGAGACGGTGCCAGAAAGCGAGCATCTTCCCTATCGTCTAGTCTATGCCTCTCGTTATTATCGCGGCCTAGAGTCGATGTTAAAGTATGGCTGGCCGATTATCAAGGCGGCAATTCCCGCAGCCGAGTTACATCTCTACTATGGTTTTACTAAACGGGATGAAATTGGCGATCGCAAGGAATGGCGGGATAATTTAATCGCTTTGATTAAAGCTAGTGCGGGGGTAGTTGATCGCGGAATGATGGGTTATCGTCAACTAATCGAGGAAAAAGCGCGCTCTGCTATTCATTACTACGGTTGCACCTATCGTGAGATCGATTGTATTTCCGTGCGCGAGTCGGCAGTGGTGGGTTGTCTGCCAGTGGTGACGGATTTTGCTGTTTTTCGAGAAAAAGACTACTGTGTGAAAGTGCCGGGGGAAGTAACCGATCCGGCTACTCAGGAAGCTATAGCCTGGAAAATCGTCGAATTACTGAAAAATCCCCAGCTTTTAACCCAAGAGCGCCAAAGATGTCGTCAAATTGCCCTAAATGACACCTGGGAGCGATCGGCCGCCGCTTGGTTAGATGTGATTGAAGCGGATTCTTAGGCAAGCATTTCCTCTAAAACCCTGGCTACTCTTAGGATTAAGTCTTCGCGATCGGGAGCGGCGATGATTTGCAAACCTAAAGGTAGCTGGGATGGACGTTTAATCGGCAAAGAAAGGGCAGGTAAACCAATAAAAGAAAAAGGTTGGGTAAATCTGCCTAAATTAGGTCTAATTAATAGCTCTTGCCCGTCAATAATCATTTTTTCTACTCCTAACGGCGGCGCAATACAGGGAATTGTCGGGGTGAGAATAATATCAACTTCGCTGAAAATCTCTCGCAAACGATCGCGATACCAACGGCGAAAACGTTGAGCCTGCAAATACCAGCTAGAGGGAATTAATGCCCCTGCCAAGAAGCGATCCCGGGTTGCGGGGTCAAAATCCTCTAATCTGGTCTGTAAACGCGGTAAATGCCAATTTGCGCCCTCGGAAGCGGTAATTATATAGGCGGCTGCCCTGGCGCGGACGGTTTCGGGAATGGTGATTTTTTTGGTAACTCCTAAACGTTCGGCGATCGCTGTCACCGCCTCGAATACTTCCGGTTCGGCTCCCTGCTGAAAATAATCGTCGGCAAGGGCTATTTTTACGCCCTCTAAGCCACTTAAAGGAGCTTTAAGGTTATTTTTGGCAAAAAGACTCCAAATAGCCGTCATATCCGCCACATTGTCGCTAAAAAATCCCAGATGGTCTAAACTACTAACGAACAAAAATAGCCCCTGACGGGATACGCGCCCAAAGGTGGGTTTTAGCCCCACCACGCCACAGCAAGCGGCGGGAACCCTCACGGAACCATTAGTGTCGGAACCGAGGGCGAGAGGCACTAAATTAGCGGCAACGGCAGCGGCGGAGCCGCCAGAGGATCCCCCCGAGACGCGACTAGGATCGCAGGGGTTGGGAGTGGCCCCATAATGGGCATTTTCGGTGACAAAACCGTAGGCGTACTCATCCATATTGGTCGCCCCCACCAAAACTGCCCCGGCCGCTTCTAGGGTTTGTATAGCGATCGCATCTTGTCCAGCAGCAGGGTGATCTCGATTGATTTTGGAACCGGCAAGAGTGACAATACCCTTGATATCAAAGAGATTTTTGACGGCGAAGGGAACCCCTGCTAAGACACCGACGGATTCCCCATTAGCGATCGCTTGATCGATTTTTTGGGCTTGAGCGAGCGCTCTAGGGTGTAAAATGTCGGTAAAGCAATTTAAATGGCCGTTTTTCGCCTCTATCTCCGCCAAAGTCTGGCTAATAACTTCTAAGGCTCTAGTTTGACGATTTTGGATCGATCGAGCTAAATTGCACACAGAAATAGTCATGGTTCAAAGCTGAGGGCGCTTTCCCCGTCATCCTCTAAGGGAAATTCTGTCACTAAACTGGCGATTTCTTGCAAGCGTTGCCAGTTTTCAACCACAGAATTTAAATAGCGATCGGGAATGGTTAAATCTAGGATTTTCGCCATGATTATAACGTATTCTTCGGGGTTATTCATAGATTTCGTTCTGGTTGGGGTGAAGGAGATAAAGAGTTGCTTGAAAGCAGCGCTCAGGAATAAAATCGACACCTAGTTAAGCTGTGAAAATTGCTAGGATATAAGAGAAAATCTCCTGTAAATACAATAGCTATCCCTAGGGAGGAAGTATAACTTGAATTTGTTCTTGACCCCCGACTCCCCAGGATCATAACCTTAGATATGTTCATAGAACTGTATATTGAGATATTTTCCCCTCCTTCACCTCCAGATTAAATTAAACTTATAAGTAGGGAGGCACAATTATTTGTAGGATGGGTTAGCAGTAGCGTAACATAATCGGGCGTTGGGTTTCATTCTTCAACCCAACCTACGTTCTGATAACTGATAACTGATAACTGATAACTGAAATGACCATCTTACAAGACGAAAAACTCCTCTTTACTCCCGCAATACCCCACAGTGATGCCCTGAGAACTATTTTTGCTTTTCCTAATCAGTATTCCGTCGGTATAACCAGTTTAGGTTATCAAATTGTTTGGGCAACTTTAGCCCTGCGATCGGATATACAAGTTAGTCGTTTATTTACGGATTTTCAAGAATCTTTACCCCGTTATCCCGAATTAGTTGGCTTTTCCTTTTCCTGGGAATTGGACTATGTTAATATCCTCTCGCTGTTAGAATCTTTAGAAATTCCTTGTCACAGTCATCAACGGCAAGATCAGCAGGCGATAATTTTTGGGGGTGGACCAGTTTTAACTGCTAATCCCGAACCTTTTGCCGCTTTTTTTGATGTAATTTTATTGGGAGATGGTGAAAATTTAATTGCTGATTTTATTAATGCCTATCAAGAGGTGAGAAACGCTGATCGCCCGACAAAACTCCGTCATTTGGCCCAGGTTCCGGGGGTGTATGTTCCTAGTTTATATACCGTTAATTATGACAGTCCAGAAGGTGAAATTACGGCAATTCTACCCATAGATAATAATGTTCCTACCTTTGTTAGTAAACAAACCTATCGCAGTAATACCCTTTCGGCTTCTACGGTGGTAACAAAACAAGCGGCATGGGAGAATATTTATATGGTAGAGGTGGTGCGAAGTTGTCCAGAAATGTGCCGTTTTTGTTTAGCTAGTTATCTAACTTTACCCTTTCGTACCGCTAGTTTAGAATCCCTGATTCCCGCCATTGAAAAAGGTTTAAAAGTGACAGATCGCTTGGGTTTATTAGGTGCTTCCGTCAGTCAACATCCTGAATTTGAAACCTTACTTGATTATCTTTTTCAACCAAAATTTGAGGGAGTTAGACTCTCGATCGCTTCAGTTAGAACTAATACCGTCACGGAAAAATTAGCCAGAATTTTATCCCAAAGAGACAGCAAATCAATTACTATTGCCGTAGAAAGTGGTTCCGATCGCTTGCGGGAAATTATCAACAAAAAGTTAGCCAATGATGAAATTATCCAAGCTGCCATTAATGCCAAAGCTGGCGGTTTAAAAGGGATAAAACTCTATGGTATGGTGGGAATACCGGGAGAAGAAACCGAAGATATTGCGGCAACTGTGGAAATGTTAATAGCCTTAAAAAAAGCCGCCTCTGGACTGCGAATCTCTTTCGGTTGCAGCACCTTTGTGCCTAAATCCCATACTCCTTTTCAGTGGTTTGGCGTTAATAAAATGGCCGAAAAAAGATTAAAATATCTAGAGAAACAATTAGGTAAACAGGGCATAGAATTTCGCCCAGAAAGTTATAATTGGTCGGTGATTCAAGCCCTATTATCTAGAGGCGATCGCCGCTTAACTTCCCTATTAGAATTAACCCGTGGCTACGGTGATTCTTTAGGCAGTTATAAACGGGCTTTTAAGGAACTAAAAGGACAAATTCCCCCTCTAGATTATTACGTTTATCAACAATGGCGTTTAGAACAGGTTTTACCCTGGAGTCATTTACACGGTCCTTTATCCTCAAATGTTTTGGTAAAACATTTAGAAGATTCCCAAACAAAAAGGTAAAGTATGGCTAATAAGCTAAGACGCATTTAAACAATGTCTTGACTATCAGACCCCAAATGAGGTATTCTATCAAGGTAGATCGGATATTGGTGCAATTCAGACTTGAATTGGTACTTTTATTAACTATCAATCCCGATTAAACCATTAATTTAATCTTAGTTGATCAACCCATGAGCAAGAAAAATGATACAGTTACCCTGCTTTTATCCCTGCTGATTACCCTAATATTTTTTGGGGCTGGTAGTTGGTGGTTATACAATCGTTTTCAAGGAAAAAATAACCCAACCAATCTTTCTGAAATCGAGAAAATATCACCAGAGCAAAAATCGGTATCGGCACAAGCAAAATTTAGTCAAGGGGAAAACTTATTAATAGTTGAAGGGGCTTCTTCTGACAAACAAGCTGCTATACAGGCACTCGGAAAAGGAGACTTTCAGCAAGCAGTTTACCTCCTAGAAAAATCCCTGCGAGCTAATCAAAATGATCCCGAAGCTCTCATCTACTTAAATAACGCCCGTATTGGTCAAGCTAAGTCCTATACTATCGCCGTTTCCGTGCCAATTGGGAGCGATGTCAACACCGCTCTAGAAGTTTTACGAGGAGTCGCCCAATCTCAAAATCAAATCAATCAAGCTGGGGGAATTAATGGCATTCCTTTAAAAGTTCTCATTGCTGATGATGCTGATAGTCCCGAAATTGCTGCTCAAATTGCCCAAAAATTAGCGGCTGACAACAGCATTTTAGGAGTAGTAGGACACACTAGCAGTGATACCTCTTTAGCGGCGGCTGCTATCTATCAAAAAGCGGGATTAGTAATGATTTCCCCCATCAGTACCTCAACTAAACTCTCCAATTTTGGTGACTATATCTTTCGTTCTGTTCCCAGTGATTTTGCGGCGGCACGGGCATTAGCCGAATCTAGCTTGCAAAAAATTCCTAACGTCAAGGCAGTGGTATTTTTTAACTCCCAAAGTAATTATAGTCAATCCCTAAAATCTGAATTTATCACCGCTTTAGGATTAGGAGGAGGTCAAGTGGTGAGTGAATTTGATCTATCTTCCCTCACTTTTACCCCTTCTAAAAGCCTCCAACAAGCTCAACAAGAGGGAGCAAATCTCATCGCCCTTCTTGGGGATAGTGGAACCCTAGATAAGGCTTTGCAGGTGGTTCAAATCAATGGTCAAAAATTGCCGATTGTGGCGGGTGATGACGTTTATAGCCCCAAAACTCTGGATGTAGGCGGAAAAAATGCCCTGGACATGGTTGTCGCTATCGCTTGGCATTTGGGGGCTAATCCGAACAGTCCTTTTGTAAAAAATTCCCGCCAATTGTGGCAAGGAGACGTAAATTGGCGCACTGCCACCGCCTATGACGCTACCCAGGCTTTAATCGCTGGAATTATGATCGCTGGCATTAAGGCAGAATCTAGCCGAGAGGGAGTTCAACAGGCGTTAAGAAGCAGTGATTTTTCTGTGCCTGGGGCGACTAATCCCGTGCGATTTTTACCCTCTGGCGATCGCAATCAATCGGTGCAATTAGTGGTAGTTCAACCCGGTTCTCGTTCTAGTTTTGGGGTGGATTTTGTGCCAATTTCTCGGTAAAATGACAACTAAATCAAGATGAATTATAGGTAAGTATTTATAATTAAATTGAAGATAGATTTTACCTCTGATCCCCCCTTGATCCCCCCTTAATCCCCCCTTAATAAGGGGGGTGCCGATCCCCCCTGCCCCCCTTGATAAGGGGGGTGTCTGACAACTTTTAGCACCTACCTACTTATGTTAGAAACTCCCCCTAAATATTCAGTTCTCGGTTTACCAGTTCATCTTCTCGATAACTACAGTCGTTGGTTAATAGATCGCGCCTATCAAGGTTTTGGTTCCCACGTTGTCACTCTTAATGCAGAAATGGCAATGTTAGGAGAAAATGATGCTAAAGTAGCCCAAGTTATTCGAGAAGCAGATTTAGTTATTCCCGACGGTGCTGGGATTGTTATTTACTTAAAATTAAGGGGCAAAAAACAAACCCGCTGCCCCGGTATTGAATTATCAGAATCCTTAATTACTGAGTTAGGAATGCAGGGAGAGAGTTCTCCTATTGTTTTTTTTGGTGGTAAACCGGGGATTACGGAACAAGCGGCAAGTAATTGGCAAAAAAAGATACCTAATATCCGTATTCTGGCTAACCACGGTTATCTATCCTCCGAGGAAATGTCCGATTGGATTCAGGTATTAAAAGATCAGCAGCCGCGGTTAATTTTAGTTGGTTTGGGAGTACCCCGACAAGAATATTGGATTAGGGAACATCGCAATCTCTGTCCCCAAGCTATCTGGGTAGGTGTGGGGGGTAGTTTTGATATCTGGTCCGGGACAAAAATCCGCGCCCCTCGCTTTTTCTGTGACAATAATTTAGAGTGGTTGTATCGACTCTATCAGGAACCTTGGCGCTGGAAAAGAATGTTAGCTTTACCTAAATTTTTCTGGCGCTCTCTTTTTTATTCCTAGCAATAGCTTAGTATAAATTCTTTTCGATAAAGGCAATCACTCGCTCTAATCCTTCCCGTGTTTTTAAGTTGGTGAAGATAAAGGGTTTATCCCCGCGCATCTTTTTGGCATCTCTATCCATCACCCCTAAATCTGCCCCCACCATCGGGGCTAAATCTATTTTATTAATTACCAATAAATCCGATTTGGTGATACCTGGTCCCCCCTTGCGAGGGATTTTATCTCCGGCTGCCACGTCAATCACATAGATGGTTAAATCTACTAATTCGGGGCTAAAGGTTGCCGCTAAATTATCACCACCACTTTCCAGAAAAATTAGCTTTAAGTTAGTAAATTTTCTCTCTAACTGTTCAATGGCAACTAAGTTAATTGAGGCATCTTCGCGAATAGCTGTATGGGGACATCCTCCCGTTTCTACTCCTAAAATTCTTTCCGGAGCTAAAGCTTGCGATCGCACTAAAAATTGGGCATCTTCTTGAGTATAAATGTCATTGGTGACTACGGCGATCGGATATTGATCCCGCAAATTTTTACACAGGGCATCGAGCAGGGCTGTTTTTCCTGAACCCACCGGACCGGCAATTCCCACGCGCAAGCAAGACATAGTTTTTTCGGGAAAAAGTGACAAGGAAAGGGTTAAAAATTTTGGAGCTATCGGATAGAAAAAAGAGGGGTTCGCAGGGCGACACGGATTCCCATTATAATAAAAGGTTAACACAAATCTGAGAATTTGTCAAGTCTTTTTGTCAATAAATTTGGGGAAATCATCGGCAAAAAGATCACCAAAAGTCAGTGATTTGGTAGCCAAAATCCGTTAACATCTGCCTAAATAGGGGCAAACTTAAACCGATAACATTACTGTGACATCCCTCCAATCTTTCCACGAATAAACCCCCCTTTCCTTCTAAGGCAAAACAGCCGGCACATTTGAGGGGTTCTTCGGTGTCAACGTAGGCAATAATTGTTTCATCGCTGATATTGGCAAAGTGAACTTTAGTAATCCCACAACGAGTCAAGGTTTGATGATTAACTCGATCAATTAAAGCATGACCTGTATAGAGTACACCCACCTGACCGCGCATTTTTTGCCAACGATCAATCGCTTCTGATTTATCCTTGGGTTTGCCATAGACTTCCCCCGCTACTTCTAAGACGGAATCACAACCAAGAATTAATCCTGTATCAAATTGGGGGGCGATCGTTTGCGCTTTACATTGGGCTAAAGTTTGGACAAGATGGAGAGTATCATCAGCATTAATTGTCGATTCATCAAAGTTACTCACCCGCACAATCGGATCGATTCCGATCATTTGTAATAGTTTTTTACGCGCAGGAGAAGCGGAAGCAAGAATCAAGGGAATGGACATAATTTTTAAAGTAAACAAGATAGAAGACAGTTAGGTAGGGTGGGTTAGGCAATGACAAATTATTAGACTTAATTATCAATTTATCTATTTGCCGTAACCCACCATCAGTTATCAGTTTTTTAGCTATTTCTGCTAGAATTGGCAGGATTTTCGGGGGGTAAATAACGATCTAAAATCTCAACCATGCGTGATTCTCTTTCTTCAATTTTGTCAAATCGATTGTAAAAATCTGACTGAACCTCATAAAAATCCGACATCGATCGAGTTAATTGTCCTAGCAGTTGATAAAGTCCCCGTCTGTCTTTTTCCCATTCTTTTTTAGACTCAGCAAGACTATTAGTTAACGCTTCGATCGATTTGGCGTTAGAATTAGCGATCGCTCTAGTTTCTTTTAATCCCTGATTGGTTTCCTGTAGTCCTAATTTAATCTCCTGTAATCCTAATCTAATCTCCCGTAGTTCTGTTAGGGTATTTTCAGCAAGAGATTCGAGTCTATCTAGTCTATTTTCTTCCGAGTTACTCATATTCATTTACCGGTTATCAGTTATCAGTTATCAGTTATCAGTTACCAGTTACCACTTTCTTACTGATTACTGGTAACTGATTCAGTAAGTAATCTCAATTAATTGTTAGATAGTGGGACAGGCTTCTGGTTCTTTATATGTTATCTTTAATTATAACCGGCTACCTAGTTGATGATAGGTGGTGCGTTACGACGGATTTTTACCTTTAAGTCAAAACAGGAATTTTTGCCGTCTAACGCACCCTACATTTTACTATTGCCTATTGCCAGTGGTGCGTTACGACGGATTTTTACCTTTAAGTCAAAACAGGAATTTTTGCCGTCTAACGCACCCTACATTTTACTATTGTCTGTTGCCAGTGGTGCGTTACGACGGATTTTTACCTTTAAGTCAAAACAGGAATTTTTGCCGTCTAACGCACCCTACATTTTACTATTGCCTATTGCCAGTTTCCCTAACTAACCGAGAAAGAATCAACGATAGTTTCAAAGAGTTCTTGAATTTGCGTCCAACGTTTTTGGGAAGTGGAAAGATTAAAAGAATAGAGTTTATGATTATTAACCGTGACGCTGGCCAGATTATGACGTTCTTGGCCGTTGGGTAATTTAACTTGATATTCGAGGATATAATAATCTTGGCCGTCGATTTGATGGGATTCTGAGCGAATTAATTCTACTTCCTTATCGAGATTGGGGTTAAGACTGTTATTTTTCAGGAGACGATAGCCAACTTCCGAGGGAGTACCTAAATCTGTTAAGGTTTTATTGTCGGGGACGGGGTTGATAATAACGCTTAAATTTTCGCTCGTTTCGATCAGGTCATGAAAAACCACATCTACTCCCGCAACTTTTTTCACATCCACCTGCGTCCAACCCTTAGGATACAAGAATTGATAACCTTGGCTGCCACTGGTGTATCCTTGCAGTCCAGCGATGGGAGTTGCACAAGCGGTGAAGAGGAGGGTGGTAATTAGAAGGAAAGTCGCCAAAAGAGATTTAATCATGATATTTTGACCTGTAAGTAGGGCTGTTTAATTTTACCTTGAATTGTTTAGGTGAACGGATTATGAAAATTAAGAAAAAATTGACAATTATTATCGCTATAGCCACTTTTTTACTGACTATCTCTCCCCTAAGCGCTCAAACTACCGCTAACCCCGTGAAAGCTGTAGAATTTTATAATCGGGGGGTGGATCGTTTAACCGCAGGGGATTATTCAGGTGCGATCGCCGATTTTACTCAAGCTCTACAATTAGAACCGAAGGATGCCGATGCTTACTATAATCGCGGCTATGCGGAGTTAGTTCTCGGCCAGTACGAGCGAGCGATCGCAGATTATACCCAGGCCTTGACAATCAACTCTAATTATGTTAATGCTCTCGGTAATCGTTGTTATGCCTATTATCTGACGAAAAAATACGAGGCAGCCGTGGAAGATTGCACAAAAGCGATCGCTTTAAACGGAAATTTTGCTGATTTCTTTATTTATCGCGGTAATGCTAAGGATGACTTAGGTAAACACCTAGAAGCGATCGAGGATTACACAAAAGCTTTGAGTTTACAGGGAACTAGAGGACAGGATCGCATTTTCTATAATCGCGCCTTGGCCTATAACCGAGCCGGACAGCAGGAAATGGCTTTAAGGGACTACAATGAGAGTCTGAAAATCAATGCTAATTTTGCCGAAGCTTACCACAATCGGGGTTTGACCTATTATAAATTGGGAAACAGGGAAAAAGCGATCGCTGATTTAGAGGCAGCAGCTCGTCTAGCGTTATCTCAGGGTAAACAGGGGACTGCGGCTAAGTCTCAGTCAGCAGTGGCATTAATTCAGGGTCAAAAGCCCTAAAATAGGGAGTAGTTGTGATTTTAGCGCTAAAGAGGAGTGAAAGGGGCTAAATCGCAACTACGAGGGACTAAATTTTAGCCAGCTTGAGATGCGTAAAAAGCGACGGCTAACAGTCCACCCACAAGTGTGATCGCAGCAACACCCCAGAAAATATAATTACGTTGTTGCGATTTAGTGGGTGGATCCGCTTGATAAACTTTCGGTTCAGCGGCGAAATTATTTAAGCGTCCACCTTCTTCGTTTGTATAAGGCATAATCAAAACCTCAAATATGACAATTTTTCAGGAAAAAAATCCTCTTATTACAATCGTACAACATATCAGTAACCGAGTCGGGGATGTTGGAAATTCCCACGGGGATAACAATTCCTAGTCTTGGGGTAACTGCCGGACTCTGCTATTTTTATTGGCGATCGCATTTCCAATGATTGAAACTGCGAAAACAAGTTTAAAAAGGCTAATCATACCAAATCCGTTTTTAATACTATAATAATGATCCTTGAATATAAGTATTGCTTCTTTCTTTTTTAAATCTTTTAAATCTCTCTGCAGCTATCTCGCAATAGTCTTGTCGAATTTCAAAACCCACAAAAATTCTTCCTAATCCCAAGGCCGCTATTCCCGTGGAACAAGAACCAGCAAAGGGATCAAGAATTATTTCTACGGGATTAGATGAAGCTTGTATAATTCTCTCGACAATTGCTAAAGGAAATTGTGCGGGATGTCCGGTTCTTTCCTTAGAACTGCGCTTTTCTCCTGTAGTGACTTTAGGAACTTCCCACACATCAGAAGGATTTTTACCGAGGGGATTACAACGATATTTACCATGTTTCTTTTGATTGGGATACTTAACGTTAGGGTCACGAATATTATCTAAGTTAAAAGTATATTCTTGGCAATTTTTGAGATAAAAAAGCCATTTTTCATTGCGAGGACTAAGACGATTTTTTGTAGAAACACCGGCCCCATATTTCCAGACAATTTCTTGTAAAAGATAAAAGGGAGACTTATCCCAAAGAAGATAGGGAATCGGAACACATAATCCCTTTTCTGGTACTTCTAAATAACCAACATTTAGCCAAAAAGCACCGTTATCTTGAGTAATCTGATAAATTTGCCCCAGCCAATTAGCACACCAATCAACATAGTCATCGATTGAAAGAACTCGTTCATATTCTTTGCCAATATTATAAGGTGGTGATGTAACAGTGAGGTCAATTTTTATGTCACTATGAGATAGTTTAGACAAAAAGTCTGTGGCATCTCCTTGATAAAG
Source organism: Microcystis sp. M44BS1 (assembly GCF_020244875.1). Lineage (NCBI taxonomy): Bacteria > Bacillati > Cyanobacteriota > Cyanophyceae > Chroococcales > Microcystaceae > Microcystis > Microcystis sp. M44BS1. The sequence goes on along the minus strand of NZ_JADBVM010000025.1, from coordinate 11,985 downwards.
AATAAAGCCGTTGTCCGAGTAAAAAGGTTGACCAAGATGACTAACCAGAATTTCTTTAAGAGAATTAAATTTGTTGGCTCTATCTTTTTCTAACTCTGGAGAAAATGGCTGTAGTAAGGAGGAAGGAGCAATCTGAGTTGATTGATGATCAACAATTCCCTCTGCTAGATAAGAGTTTTGTTCCTTACTGGCAATTGGACGAGACTCATCTTCCCTAGACGATAGTTTTTTTTGTTTCCCCTGGGACTCTACAACCATAATTTCAAAGGACAGGTAAGTATTTTGATAGTTTCAATTATGCCCTTATTTTACCAAAATATCACTGGAGTTGTGCTTAATTTAATAACTTTTGTAATCATTCTCCTTCCCTTACCCTGGATGGGGAGGTAGAACCCCACCAAGAGTTAAAGATTGACTGATAAAGCAGCGAGTTTTCCTTGAAAAATCTCAACTGAGTAGATTGATAATTAGGAGATGCACCCGAAAATTATCCCTAAAATGGTGGTAAATAACCCATGGCATTTTTGACTCGATCAAGAGTTTGATTGGCCACCGCTTCTGCTTTGAGACGACCTTGTCGCAAAACCGTAGCTAAATAATCTTTATCCTCTCTAATTTGGGCGTATTTTTCCTGAATAGGTTGCAGAGATTTTATGGTCACTTCTGTTAACATCGGTTTAAATTGTCCCCAACCTAAATCGGCACATTCTCCCGCGACCACCTCTTGACTTTTTCCCGATAAAATGCTATAGAGAGTTAGTAAATTATGGCATTCGGGACGTTCTGGATCATCGAAAGTTAAACCCTTCACTAGATCGGTTTTACAGCGTTTAATTTTCTTGGCAATGACATCGGGACTATCGAGAATATTAATCCGACTCATCTCGGAAGGATCGGATTTAGACATTTTATTCCGGCCATCGGTTAAACTCATCACCCGCGCTCCTTCCTTGCGGATCATCGGATCGGGGAGTTTTAAAATTGGTTGTTTCGGTTGCCCAAAAAGATGATTAATTCTAACAGCTATATCGCGGGTTAATTCTAAATGTTGTTTTTGATCTTCTCCCACGGGTACTTTATCGGCATCGTAGAGTAGGATATCGGCAGCCATCAGCACGGGATAATCGAGTAAACCTGTGCCAACATTTTCCCCCTGTTTAATTGCTTTTTCTTTAAATTGAATCATATCGGTTAACCAATTTAAAGGGGTGATACAATTCAATAACCAAGTTAATTCTGTATGAGCTTTAACGTGGGATTGGACAAAGATAGTCGCATATTCTAAATCAATTCCGCAGGCTAAATATAGAGCGGCAATTGCTAAAGTATCCTCCGCAAGAGTGGCGGGATTATGGGGAACGGTGATCGCGTGTAAATCGACCACACAAAAGAAATTATCGTAGTCTTGTTGTCCCTCCACCCAATTGCGGATCGCACCGAGATAATTGCCTAAATGTAAATTGCCAGTTGGTTGCACACCAGATAAGATTCTTTGTTTACCCATAACTCATGCGATCGCTTTTTTCATGATTTTATTGTATCAGTTTTTGCCGCTAATTTCATCCTAAATCCAATTGGGAAAAATCATTCTCAGATAATAATCCCGCACTGACAGGGGAATGCCTAAATAAATTGGTAGCCAATGGATAAAAGCAAAAATTATCAAAATTATCAGCGAGCGCGAGCCATTTTTATAAATAGGACTGGAACTTTCTAAACCATCGGCTAAGAGCCAAGCTAGGGCAATCCAAGTGAAGCTATAGGCAGCCATATAATGATAGAGAAAGGTGCAGCGACTAATTTTTAACCAGGGCAGCAGATTAGCAATATAGTTACAGATAAGATAGGCGGAAATTACTCGCTCTTTTCGGTTAAATAATCGACTAAAAACCACTAGAATCGCTACCGTAGAAACCCACCATAAAAACGGATTTCCCATAGCGTGAACATCATAAATTTTATCGCCTACTCTCTTAAAATAATAAGCCACAGGTCGCCCCATTACTAACCAACTATACCAAGGAGAACAATAGGGATGAACATCAGATTGATTACCTTTTATTCTCTGATGAAATGACCAAATTTCTTGATGTACTTGCCAAAAATTATATTGATGGTTGACGAGAAGATGCGGTATCCACAGTAAACTATAGGTAACTAGGGGAAAGATAATTAAGGCGATAAAAATGTCCTCTAATCTCAGGTTAGTTGCCTTTGTCCAAAGATTATCTTTTGACTGCTCTTGATTCAATAATTTTATTAACCAAGCAATACCGATAAAAATAAATATTCCCAGTAAAAATCCTAAGCCATTCCATTTAATATTTGCCGCTAAACCGAAAGAAACTCCCGATAATAATAACCAATTGAGGTTTGAATTTTTCTGGAGTGCTAATAAAAAAAATAATTGTCCAGACAAACCGAATAAAATTAAGTAAATATTATTGAGAGCATAGCGGGATTCCACCAAAAATAATCCGTCTAAACTAGCGAGAAAAGTTGTGATTAAAAATACAGTTTTTCTCTGGGTTAATTGATAAGCAATTCCCCCAATAATTAGGGGAATAAAAGAACCAGTGAAAGCATTTAACCAGCGATAACTAAAAGTTGAGCGCAGGGAACCCGTTAAATTATTAATGGCCTCAGGAGCGGCAGGAAAATGAGAACCAATCCAGATACTAATAGCAATTAAATATTGACTTAACGGTGGGTGAGACTGGAAAAATTCTTTACCGATTAGATATTCATTGCCGTATTTAGCATAATAAACTTCATCGAAAACAAGAGTATTAAACTGACTGAGATTCCAGAATCTTATTCCTAGGGAAAATACAAATATCCCTAGGATAGATAGGTTAAATTTTACTTGAGAACTCATGGAAAGATAATAGTTATGATAACTGGGAATTTTCTGTTAAACGCAAGCGAAATTCTTTGATGGCAAGACGGGGATTAGGATGGTTGACGTATTCGGCTAATAATTCTAAATTTAAATCCGGTAATAAAGCACTTTTAGGGATTAAAATATATTCGCCATTCTCTTGTAAAGAATAGATTTTTAACTGATTATCTTGCCAAAACCAAACCTCTTGAGTTCCCAATCTTTTATAAACTTCTAAAACTTTCAGGCTGCCACTGGTTAAGATGATTTCTATCGCCAAATCAGGAAACTCTTTTTCTGTAAATAAACAAAAACATTTGTCTGGTTCTTTTCCCGCTTCTTTTTCCTGTTTTCGCAACGTGGTGGAACCTAATCCCCAGAAATCAATTTCAGCATATTCTAAATAAGCTTCTACTAATCTACCAATATCTTCTTTGCTAACTTCGTGACGACGACTAGGAGCCATAATTTCTACCATTCCATCTAAGTAAGTAATGCGATAACTGGAACTATCTTCTAAATGTTTTAAGAGGGTTTCGTACTGTTGCCAATTAACCCCAGAAATAAACATTCTTTGTTCAGGATCATTAGCTTTTAACTCGAAATCTTCTAATCCTTGTAACCGAATCGTAGTCATCATAAAATTAATTACCTCATCTATTTTACTTAATTACTCAGGAAGACTTATTTTGATTTCTTCTGGCGTTAATTTTAGCGCGTAAAATCCTAACTTTATAGGGATCGGCATCTTTTCGCCACAGAATCTGATAGCCCTTGATTGTAGCACAATGCTCCTCTAAACATTTTTGCCAACCCTGTAAACGTTCGATCGCTTTTCTATCTTCTAACAATCCCCAATCCTTTTCTAATTGAGTTAAGCGAAGCAATTTATCATAGTTGGGATAATCCGCCGTTACTAAAAGCTCTTTTTCGTGTAAAATTGGCGGATTAGGACTATCCCGATAATCACGAAAACTAAAATCAGCCGAACCTAAATATACATCCATGCTAGTAGCTAAAATCGGATGAATTTCTGTATCAAAATTGGGGTAATAGAGATAGGAAATTTTGGGTTGACGAAAAGATAAACGAACAACGTTAGCATTTTCTAACCGTCCGATAGTTTGACTGGCACAACCTTCATATAAGCGTAATAACATCGGTAATTTTTCCAAAACGCTAATATGAATAGTTAGGGAATAACGGGAAAGTTTGCCTAAGGAACTATTTTCACAAGTACGAGCGATCGCTGTCAAATTTCCCGCACTTATTAACACTTCTTCTGCTAAAGCGCAAGCATTGCGATAACTGCCAAATAAAGCTTTAAAATCGGCACGGGTAGCGGGGGATAATTCCCGTACTTTCGGACAGTGGCTAAATTGACTTAAAGCTAAATAAAGTAAAAGATCGGCGCGTCTTTTGTCGGCAATTATCTCCCATTCTTCCCCTTCTGTTACTTGTAGAATCACTTGAAAAGCGCGTCTAAAAGTGCCAAATTCTGCCTTAATTTCTTCCTCTTGTAATAATTCTCCCGCAACGGGTAAACGTCCCTGCTGGGTATAAAATTCCATCAGGGGAGTTAATAAATCTTCGTAATCTTCAAAGCGTTTGAGATGGGTTGTAATTTTAGGGGTGGTAGCGCGGGAACGACATCTGGATAAACGAAAAGTTTCGGCTTTTTCTTCCTCTCGAAAAACTAGATAAATTCCCAAAGTTATTGGAATAGAATCAACCCCTAAACTGCTATCAATATACTGTTTTAGTTCTTCCTGTTGATAGTATTTTTGAAAAGTATTACGACGAGTTATAATTCCATCTTCATAAGCCATTAAACCCCGTTCGCTATCATCAATTAGAATCTGTGCCGAAACAATTAAAACTTGACGGGTTAATTGCCAAGCTTTTAATAAAGCTTCCTGCCGTTCTTCGGCGGATTCAATAACATTAATTACATAGCCTAAATTAACAATATCAGATTCAATTAAAGGACTATCGGGACGATAATAAGGATCCCAACCTTCACTTTGATAACCCTGTTCAGCTATGCGTTCTATATCACCTCCATAACCACAACCGTAATCAAAAAAAGTGGTTTCAGGAAGAAATAATCCCGCCGCTAATGCTAATCTTGCCGGACGAGAAAGAGTTTTGCGAACAAGAGCGGCTTTGTGGCGATCAATTATTATCGATTTTTCCCTTTGTCCCTCCAGATTACAAACTAAATAATCTCCTGCAAAATCAAGGTGATGCTTTCTTAAAAGCCTTTGCCATTCCTGTTTAGTACCGATGGGATAAGAACTGTTTAAAAGTCCTAAAGCACTCTCGATTTTTGTGAGATGCTCGAATTCTTCATAAAGGGGATAGTCCCTAGTAACAAAAGTTTCTTTTCGGTGTAAAATGGGCGGATTATCAGCATTTTGATAATTCCATTCACTCAAGATTAATGTCCCCATATCTACCACTAAACTTTTAGTTAAAACTGGGTGAGGTTCTCGATCAAAATCGGGATAAAAAAGATAGGATATTTTCGGTTTATCGGTGCTAAATTTAATTATTGTTGCCTCAGATAAATGCTGATTAATTCTTGCTTGTTGTTCGTAATTCTGGAGGATAGGATTCAGTTGATGTAATGCTTCTCTATGAACATAAAGCGCCCCCGGTAATAGTTTACCGATGGGACTAACTTGACACAGTTGCACGATTAAGGCGAAATTCTCAGCCATGGCAATTAATCTGTCTAATAACAAATTCTAGAGACAGAAAAAAACTAAATAAATCTAGTTAAATGAACCCGATAGCGATCTTTTTTGGTCACAGTAACCTCACCCACTTCTAGACGACCTTTTCCCCGGAAAGAAATCAAATCACCAGTTTTAACATTATAACTAGATTGACTGATATCTTTCCAGTTAACTCGCACATCCCCGGCACTAATTGCTTCGGCCATTTTACTGCGAGAAATGCCAAAACCCGCCGATGCGATCGCATCCAAACGTAAGGAAGCTTCCACGGTATTAATTTCTTTTTTTTGCGGTGGTCTGACTTTTAATTCCGTCAAAGGAATCAGGCTAGTTTTCACGGGAACCGAACGCACTTGTCGCAAATTAGCAGATAAAAAATCTGCCAATTCAGGCACTACAATTGCCTGCGCTCCTCGCTCACCTAAAACAATTATATCGCCGACTTTTTCCCGAACGATACCCGTCCCCAACATCGCCCCTAAAAAATCCCGGTGGTTAGCGGTATCAAAAAGAAAATTACCGGCAATATCAAGGGCAGATAGGGGAATATCTGTTACTGTCAAAGGTAGATCAACTCTAGCAATACCGAGGCGCTGTCTTTCTGCCTGGGGATAACCGCCCCATTTTTCCATTGACACATCGGTTAAACGCTGAAAAACTCGTTCTACTTCCGCTAAAACCGCAGGAGAAAGAAAGTCTGTCACCGTCACTTCCCAAGTCTTAATCGCTTGTTCGGCTTTATCAATAACTTTCGCTATCTCCTCGCGGTTCTCGACACCCTTTAGTAATTCTTCTCTTGGTAACATTGTTTTGTGGTAATTAATCAAAAATTCTTAGGAAAAAATCAAATGACCGATAACTTATTCCTAATAACCGTTCACCGTTCTAGGGCGTATCCTTGCAGATTTTCGGGGTTAAATTGACGGAGGATAAGAGTCGCTTGATTTTTCAGGTTTTCGGAACCCTGCACGACAATAATATATTTTCCCGCGCCGAGACGATTGCGATAGGGAAGTGCATCGCCACTGCCGGACGATAAACCCACGCCACCACCGACGAAAATACTGCCCATCGCCCCCCCAATCGCCCCAGCAATGCCGCCCACGATATGATTGCCCGGTTCTCCGGCCCAATCAAAGGTATGCAATCCCGTAATCAGGTTAAAAAGGTAGCCCCCAGCAAAACCGAAGGGAATTAGCCAAAAAGCCATGAGAGTAGCCCGTTTTTTGGCCTGTTGGAAGGGATCGATCAAACCGAACTCATCGGCACTTTTATAGCCGCGACCGAGAATGGTCACTTGAGATTGGGGAATTCCCGCTTTTTCGAGGGCAACGGCAGCTTCTTCTGCTTCTATGCGATCAGCTAACACGGCAATGAGATAATTCATATTCTCCAACTTTTCAGGCTATCTTCATCTCCTATTGTAAGGATTTTGGGGACTGAAAAGCCGCTCGCTCGAGAAAATATGCAAGGGGATGGGAAAAAATTATTTTATTTGGCTTATTTCTGGCAATAATTGACCATAAAGATTAAGGGAGATAGTTATCATCTTTAAGGACATTTTTTTCGCTAAAAAGAAACCCCCATTTTGCCTCAACCTAGAAGGACAGCCACAATCACTACTTTAGGCCAATTATCATTATTAACAAGAAGTTTTTGGGGATTATTATCATTGGGATCAGACTGTCAAGCTTGACTCACTTGTGTCATTATTTTAATGTTATCCCGGTTCACTCCTGACGTAAAAACTAAAAAACAGATTAGAGTTCCGGCAATAATAGCGGCTCTCTTATTTTTTGTGTGGTCAGTTTAACTTATATAGTAGTGATCGATCTTTGTGTCCTCTGTGTCTGGAGTGGTTCGTTCCACTCACTCACCCGCAAGACTGTATCTTAGAATACATTTTACCCACCAAACCTAAGAGAGCCTGATAGCTAGTCTTCAGTGAAACCCCAGCAGTTTTTGGGTAGTGGGTAAGAACCCTCCTGCAGCCACTCCAACCAATCCGACTTTAGTTGTGGGTTCTGGAATGGTTTCCCCGCGTTCTTGCAAAACCTCAAGGTAAAATTCAATCGCTTCTTTAATATTTTCCTGAACCTCTTCAAAGGTATCTCCAATGGTTTGCTCAAGGATTACTCAGGATACTGACGCGGACTTTTTCACCATTTTGCAAAGGTTTACTACTATTAACGACGAAACGCTCCCCCGGTTCAAGTCCAGTGATAATTTCTACTTGACCGTCAAGCGCTTGACCGAGACGAACGGGCCGTTTTTCCACTTGCGAGTTCTCCTCGGAAAGGACGAAAATGGCCGAGGATTCCCCTTGACTGACAATTGCTGTTTCGGGAACAATCACCTGCGCGGCAGAATTATTATTAAACCGCACCCGGGCCAATAATCCCCCTTTAATTAAACCATCCCCATTGGCTAGAGTAATCTCCACGGGAATCCGCCGGGCCGTGCCTTGGCTGAGGGGGAAAATTCTGGTGATGCGACCGGAAAAATTTCTATTACCGAAAGCATCAAGGCTGACATTAACCTTTTGTCCTAAATTAATCGTTTTTAAATCCAATTCTGATAATAATACCACTACCTTGACCTGCTGAAAATCGCCAATTTTGAGGACTTCATCGCCGATACTGACTAAATCCCCCGGCTCTTTCAGTTTTTCGATAACTATCCCCGTCGCCGGTGATTTAAGAGTAGCGTAGGCCTGACGTTGTTGTTCCTGAGCGATGACCGATTTTTGGGCGGCAATTCTGCCGATAATTGCCGCCACTACCTGCTCCTCGACTTTAATTCTTGATCGCCCGCTATTAACGGCTTTTAAAGCCACTGCCGCCGCAGTTTGGGCTGTTTCGCCCTGTTGTAGGGGAATCGCTCCTTCTAGGGCTAATTTTTGCAGGCGCTCGGCATCATTTTTGGCCTGTTGGTATTGTAGTTGTAGGCGCTGCACTTCAATTTCAGCGTTACTGACTTCAATTCTTGCCCGGGCTAATTCCGCTTCTAGGGCCGACAGGGCGGCTTTTTCTTGCCGGACAACGGTGGCGAGGAGACGGTCATCAACACGAGCGAGGATTTGTCCTAATTGCACCCCATCTCCCACATCAACGAGGAGATTGAGTAACTGCCCAGGGGCTTGCGATCGCAGAGAAACCACTTTCAAAGGTCGGGTAGTTCCCGTGTAATCGAGATTGCCTCCGCTGGTTGCCAGTTTAGCCGTGGCGACGTTGACGGTGGTAGTACGGGCTGCTGGTGGCGGTGGTTGGGTTTCGGTCCGGGGAGAACAACTGGCACTGAAGGATAAGATAACCAGAGCGGAAAGGATAATCGGATTCGATCCCATGGCGATAGTCCTAGTAGAAAGCCGCTTTTGAGTCGATGGTCGCCTATTCTTCGTCCCAAGCTTCTACTGCTACCACTTCGCTGAGAGGGTCTTGCATGGAGAAACCGAAATCGAGCAACTCTTGCTTCCAGTATGTCCACTCATCTCCGTATAACAGAGCCAGTTTCCAGATACTATCGCTAGGTTTGACTACTTTTGCATCTATCCACTTGCTAACCTTGCGTTGAAACTTCACCATCGGGTGAGCTACAGCTTGTTTGGTCATAAATTCAATTGCTATGAATACTTCAGATTTTGCGCTTCCCGACTAAACTAACTCAAGACTAAGACTTTTGCCATTACAAGGGATCGAGAAGCGCATTTATTAACTTACTTGTACACCAGATCTCTGGTTTTAGGCAAGTCTTTTTAACCAAAAGTACGGTAATTACTACTATAGATTAGTATAACCGGAGGCCACAATCATGGAACCGATGCCTCGATCGGTGAAAATTTCCAGTAAAAGGGCGTGGGGAAGACGACCATCGATAATATGAGCAGCTTGAACTCCCTGAGCCAGCGATCGCACACAGCAGCTAACTTTGGGAATCATCCCGCCGACAACGATGCCTTTTTGAATCAAGTCCCGGGCCTGTTGTATATCCAATTTAGCCAATAAAGTGGAAGGATCCTTGTAATTCTCTAAAATTCCAGCTGTATCGGTCATCAAAATCAGTTTAGGCGCCCCTAAAGCCGCCGCTATTTCTCCGGCTACCGTATCGGCATTGATATTATGAGCTTGGCCAGTTTCATCGGCGGCCACACTGGAAATCACGGGAATATAGCCACTATTGACCAAGGATTCGACGACGCTAATATCGACACTGCTCACTTCTCCCACAAAACCAATGCCCTCTTTACCCACGGGACGAGCAGTGATCAGATTACCATCCTTACCGCATAATCCTACCGCTTTACCGCCAGCTTGATTGATCAGGGCAACAATTTCTTTATTGACGCGCCCCACCAGCACCATTTCTACCACATCCATGGTGTCGGCATCGGTGACGCGTAAACCGTCTTTAAATTGGGGTTCAATGCCCAATTTATCCAACCAACTATTGATTTCTGGACCGCCGCCGTGGACAATAACGGGACGAACCCCCACACAGGAGAGAAAAACGATATCTCGCATCACCGTGTCTTTGATATCGCTGTTATTCATGGCCGCACCACCGTATTTAACCACTACGGTACGACCGCGAAATTCTTGTATATAGGGTATGGCCTCGCTGAGGATTTTCACCCGTTGGGCATCGTTTTCCTGGATATTATTATTCATGCGTTTTTTTACCTGTCTGATTCAGTGACCAGTTTAGCGGTTTCGGGTTTGACAAAAACTGTTCACCCTGAACGGATTGCTAGAGAGTCTTAGAATTGCCGAATTTTTCGACGCAACGGACAAAAATCTCGACTCCCATCCCTAAGACTGATTCATCAAAATCAAAGCGGGGATGATGGTGGGGATAGGCTAATCCTAATTCGGGATTGGCAGACCCCAAGAAGAAATAACAGCCCGGTACTTCCTGTAAAAAGAAGGACATATCTTCCCCTCCCATGGTTTGACATTCGGGAACGATTCCGGCTGGGGTTTCCACCACTTGTGCGGCGATGGAGCGCACTAATTCCGCCATCTGATCATGATTGATTACCGGGGGATACAATTGCCAGTAATCGAATTGATAACTAGCCCCCTGACTTTGACAGATGCCCGCAATAATTTCTGCCATCCGTTCTCGGAAATAGCCCCCTAACTGGGGATTGAAATAGCGCACTGTCCCACTGAGATTAGCACTATCGGCGATCACGTTTCTAGCGCTTCCCGCCGCTAATTTACCCACAGTCACCACGGCGGCATCGAGGGGGTTAAGGTTGCGGGCGACGATGGTTTGCAAGGCGTTGACGATTTGGGCCGCCACCAGTAGTGAATCGACGGTTTGATGGGGAATTGCTCCGTGGCCGCCCCGGCCTTGAATCTGGAGATCGAAACATTCCACCGCCGCCATTAAAGCCCCATTTTTCACGCCTACTGTCCCTAAGGGCAGATTATTCCAGAGGTGTAGCCCGATAATTCCCTCCACGTCGGGATTTTTCAGCACTCCCGCTTCGATCATCGGTTTCGCACCCCCCGGCCCCTCTTCGGCGGGTTGGAAAATAATTTTTACGATCCCCTTGACATGGTGACGGTTTTGTGCTAGGTAAACTGCTGTGCCGAGAGCGATCGCTGTGTGACCATCGTGACCACAGGCGTGCATCTGGCCGGGATGTTGGGAACGATAGGGGACTTGGTTTTCTTCGGCGATCGGTAGTGCATCCATATCGGCCCGCAGGGCTAAAACTGGCCCCGGTTGACTGCCTGCGATGGTGGCGACAATTCCGGTGCCGGCGATGCCAGTTTGATGGTCAATTCCATATTTAGTCAGGGTTTGACTGATTAAGGAGGCGGTGAGATGTTCTTGAAAGCCTAGTTCTGGTTTTTGGTGTATTTGTCGGCGCCAGTGAACCAATTGCGGCTGCAGGGAACGAATAGCAAGGCGAATTTGAGCGCCATTCAAGCTATTAGGAACGGGAAAGGAGGAAATCATCGAAAATTTGGGTCTGAAACCCCGTCGTTCTACGACGGCTTTACTGTTAAATATTAGCGCATTTACACGATATATGCTAGAATGCGAGACATGGAAAAAGCCTATTCGTTTCGATTTTACCCCACACCAGAACAAGAGTCGCTATTGCGGCGCACTTTGGGCTGTGTAAGATTAGTTTACAATAAAGCTCTCCATCTCAGAACACAAGCATGGTATGAAAGACAAGAAAGAGTAGGATATGCTCAAACTTCTTCAATGTTGACCGATTGGAAAAAACAAGAAGAATTAGAGTTTTTAAACGAAGTTAGCTGTGTACCTTTACAACAAGGGTTAAGACATTTACAAACAGCTTTCACTAATTTCTTTGCTGGTCGTACTAAGTATCCTAACTTT
>NZ_JADBVM010000249.1:0-14265 GCF_020244875.1 Microcystis sp. M44BS1 | reverse complement strand
TTCTTCGGCAGCGACATCAAAGCCAAAGGAAGCAAACTGTAAAACGCGATCAGATTCTGTTAAACCGAATACTTCACTAATGCCCCAACTATGATTAACTAAGGCTGCGTGAGTTAACATCACTCCTTTAGGTTTACCTGTTGAACCAGATGTATATAACACGCATAGTAGATTTTCTGGGACTACTTCACTGAGGGGATTTTCTCGACTTTGAACTGTCAATATCTCCGCTAATTTATCTAAGACAATTACCCCCACATCTTCTGCTGGTAAAGAATCGAGTAAACTTTCTTGAGTTAGCAGTAGAGAAATTTGGGCATCTTCTGCCATATAAGTCAACCGTTGCTGAGGATAATCTGGGTCTAAAGGTATATAGGCTCCCCCAGCTTTGAGAACTGCTAATAATCCGACAATAACTAACAGTGACCGCTCTAGATAAATGCCGACTAAAACTTCTGAATCTACCCCCAAAGATTGGAGATAATGAGCTAATTGATTGGCACGATGATTTAAGTCTTGATAGGTGACTTTTTCATTTTCCCATTCTATTGCGATCGCATTCGGGCTTTTTAAAACTTGATGTTCAAATAATTCATGAATACAAACCTTTGGATGTTCAGCAATATTAGTCTGATTCCATTGAGCTAATAACTTTTGTTCTGACAACGGTAAAATAGGTAATAATTCAATCGATTGTTCAGGATTAACTGCAATTCCTTCTAACAAGGTTTGAAAGTGGGTAATCATGCGTTCAATCGTGTCTTGATTAAACAACGCGCAATTATAATCAAAAGAGCCGACTAAACCCTCCGCCGTTTCTTGCATGGCTAAGGTTAAATCAAATTGAGCAATTAAAGCATTCATCGTAACGGGAGTTAATTTTAAATCCGCCATCGAAAAATGATTAATGTGCAGCATATCTTCCCAAGAAAACATCACTTGAAATAAAGGACTATAACTTATATTTCGTTCAGGATTTACCACTTCCACCACCTTTTCTAAGGGTAAATCTTGATGTTCATAAGCTTCTAAAAATACTTGTTTAACTTGATTTAATAAAGCTTGAAATGAGAGATTTTCTTTAAACTGAGTCCGAATGGGTAAGGTATTAACAAAGCAACCAATTAAGGGTTCAATTTCAGGAAACTGTCGATTGCCACTGGGAATCCCAATCACAATATCTTCTTGACGGCTATAGCGATATAATAAAACATTAAACGCCGTTAACAGCGTCATATTCAAAGTAGCGGTTGACGTTTGGCTAATATTTTTCAGGTGTTGGCTTAATTCTGGACTTAGTTTAAATGTACAATTATTGCCTTTAAACGTTTGTATGGGAGGACGAGGATGATCAGTGGGAATTTCTAATAAGGGTGGAATTCCGGTTAATTGTTGTTGCCAATAATTAACTTCCTGGGTGAGTTTATCTCCTTGTAACTGTTGTCTTTGCCAAACGGCAAAATCACCATATTGAATAGGTAAATCGGGTAAAGGATTAGATTGTTTTTGTAAAAAAGCTTCATATAAACGAGAAAGTTCTTGTAGTAAAACTTTCATTGACCAGCCATCAAAAATAGAATGGTGTAAACTCAAAAATAAAAGATAAGAGTCAGCTTTTAATTTAACCAAAAAAGTCCGCATTAAAGGAGCTTGGGTTAAGTCAAAGGGAGTATAAATTTCTTGTTCGGTTAATCGCTCTAATTCTTGGGTTTGTTCCCTAGAAGATAAGGACTGTAAATCCACTAAAGGCAAATTTAACTGAATTTTCGGTTTAATAATTTGTCGGGGAATTTCGTCAACTTCTTGAAAACAAGTTCGCAACAATTCATGACGTTGCATAATAGTTTCTAAAGCTTTTCTAAAGATATCAATATCCAAATTCCCTTCAATTTGAAAGCGAAACGCCATATTATAGGTATAGCCGTTAGCTTCTAATTGGTACAAAAACCAAAGTCGTTCTTGAGAAAAAGAAAGCGGTACAAGTTGAGATGGATTCCTAGAAGGTATCGTATTTGTTTTTACACCGATTCCTTTTTTTTGTAGTAACAGCTTGAGTAATTTCTGTTTGTCTTGAGAGTTATGGTTCATTTTTGACATGGGTTAAATAGGATTAATTCAGTGAAGGTTGGTTTAATGGATATAAATCAACCTAAAAATTGTTTAATTATTGATGCTAAATAGCAGTATAACCTCCATCTACCATTAAAATTGCTCCAGTTACATAAGAGGAAGCTGCGGACGCTAAAAACACGACAGGGCCAATTAACTCTTCTAAATCTCCGGTTCGTTTCATGGGAATTCTAGTATATAATTCGTCCATTTCATCGGAAGTTGAACGTAAACCTTCTGTTCCTTCCATCATATTATTCATATACCCCGGTGCAAAAGCATTGACTCGAATTTTGTGACTAGCTAATTCGACCGCTAGGGATTTTACTAATTGATTGACACCACCTTTTGCGGCGCTATATGCTCCTGAAGATTTGGGAACAGCAACGAAAGCACAGATAGAAGAATTCATAATAATTGATCCCTTTGTTCCTTGTTTGATCATTTGTTTGGTTGCGAGTTGAGCGCAATTAAAATAACCTTTTAAGTCAACATTAATAACCTGATCCCATTCAAATTCCTCTAATTCATCAGTGTTTTTGAGAATTTCAACCCCTGCATTACAGACCATAATATCGAGTTGACCATAATGAGCAACCGCCTGGTTAATTAAATTCTGACAAGCTTGACGTTGACGAACATCGGTCTCAATTGCGATGGCCTCACCTCCTGCTTCTTGAAGCAGTTGAACCGTTTGTTCAGCACCAACTTGATTAATATCACCAATTACCACCTTAGCTCCAGCTTGTGCTAACCCTTGCGCTAATACCCGACCAATTCCTCGGGCAGCACCCGTGATAATTGCAACTTTACCTGTTAAATCAAAGAGATGATTTGTCATTTTTTTCCTTCAGTTTAAATCAATGTCCATTATAGAAAGATTAAGTCATTTAGGTTCAGCTTTGAGATAATAAAGCTTGAACTTCTTCTGGTGAAAGTTGAGAAATTTCTTGAACTGTTACGGCAATTTCATTTAGTAACCCTTCATTCCCCACTAATTCAATCATGACTTGAGTTAATTGGCTGATAGTTGAGTGATTAAAAAGTTGACGCACAGAAACTTCAATTTCTAAGGTTTGACGGATTTTACTAATCAGTTGAATCGCTTTTAAAGAATGCCCACCTAACAGAAAGAAATCGTCTTCAATCCCAACTCGTTCGACTTCTAAAATTTCTGCCCAAATTCCTGCTAAAACTTCTTCAATTGCAGTTCGAGGAGCGACATAATTTTGAGTTAACGATAAGGGTTTTTTATCGGGTATTGGTAAGACTTTTCGATTAACTTTACCGTTAGGACTGAGTTGAAAAGATTCCATCATAACAAAAGCAGAGGGAATCATATAGTCGGGTAGCCAGTTTTCAAGAAAATGACGTAATTCAACTTGGTTTATGGTTTCACCTAGACGGGGAATAAAATAAGCGGCTAAATATTTTTCTCTAGCTGTTTCTCCCTGAACTGTAGCAACAGCTTGGGCAATTTGAGGATGTTGATTTAAAATAGTTTCTACTTCCCCTAATTCAATTCTATAACCTCTAACTTTGACCCCATCATCAATTCTTCCTAAATATTCAATGTCTCCATTAGGTAAATAACGAGCTAAATCTCCAGTTTTATACAACAATGAATTATCGCTAAAGGGATTAGGAATAAATTTTTCTTGGGTTAATTGGGGATTGTTAAAATAACCCCGCGCTAAACCGCCACCCGCAACATATAACTCGCCAGTGACTCCGATGGGTAAGGGTTGAAGATGGGAATTTAAAATATAAACTTGCACATTAATTGCGGGTTTACCAATGGGAATATACTTCGGCCAAAGGTCAGGATTATGGTCAAAGGTATAACTGGTAACGATATCTGCTTCTGTGGGTCCATAATAATTGTAAAGGGTACAATGTTCGAGTTTTTTGAATGCAGAAATCATCGTTGGAGTAATTTGTAATTGCTCTCCAGCTGAAATAATTTCACGCAAGTTAGCAAATAAGTAGGTTTCCTCACTATAGGTTTCAATTAATTGTTGTAACAAAGTAACGGGCAAAATCGCTTTATGAATGGGGTGATTTGCTAACAATTGACTCAATTTAGCCAGGTCTAAGCGAGAATCTTCTGGAACAATAAATAAGCTTCCCCCTAAACACAAAGCGGCAAAGATTTCGTGATAGCTGACATCGAAATTAAAGGGAGCAAATTGTAAGAAATTCCTTGCGGATGACATTTTTACTTGATGATGCTCAATAATACTCGTTAAGGATTGATGCAGGATCATAATCCCTTTGGGTACACCCGTAGATCCTGAACTATAAATAATATAAGCCAAATCCTTTAAACTCACGGGTTTGTCAAGATTAGTCTTGGGTTCTAAGGCAATTTCTGACCCTTGTTCATCCAATAAAATCCGTTGAGAAATGGTTTCACTGTTTAAGAGAGATTGACAATCTTTTTGGGTTAATAAGGTTTTGATTTGGGTGTCTTGTAGGATGTAAGAAAGTCTTTCTTGAGGATAGTTTGGGTCTAGGGGAACACAAACACCGCCTACTTTTAACACCGCTAAAATGGCAATTACCATATTAACAGACCGTTCTAAACAAATCCCCACTAAAGATTGAGAACTCACCCCAATTTTTCGTAAATAATGAGCCAATTGATTAGCGTATTCATTCAGTTCTTGGTAGGTTAATTGTTGCTCTTGAAAAACAACGGCAATGGCTGAAGTAGTTTTGAGAGTTTGTTGCTCAAATAATTCATGAACGCACTGTTTTAGGGGAGTTTTTGGTGCAGTTTGATTCCATTCAATTAATAATAGTTTACGTTCAGCTTCCGTTAATAAAGTTAAGTCTTGAATCCGACTATGGGGATTAATGGTGATTCCTTCTAATAAGGTTTTAAAATGACCTAACATCCTTTCAATGGTGTCATTTTCAAATCGTTCTTGAGGATAAATAATTTTAATACTTAAGGCTTCTCCAGGGGTGACAATCACCGTTAAGGGGTAATCAGCATTGCCATAATCTTGCATTTCACCGACTTGTAAACCGCCTAAATTCTCACTATCATTGTCGCTAAAGGGTAAATTTTCAAAGACAACAAAACTTTCAAAAACTGAATGAGGAGCAGGAATTTCACTCCATTTTTGAATATCAATTAGAGAACTATAACTATATTGCTCTCGTTCTAAATGCTCTTGTTGTAATTGTTGAAACCAAGTTAATAATTCAAGTTGAGGCTCAATTTGGATGCGAACGGGTAAGGTATTTAAAAACATCCCCACCATCGATTCAATCCCTGTAAAATTGGGCGGTCGTCCCGAAACTGTTGCCCCAAATACAATATCAGATTCACTACTATAATGATGCAATAATAAAGCCCAAGCTCCTTGAATGAAGGTAGAAAGAGTAAGGCGATATTCTTGGGCGAGTAATTTCAGACGACTGGTAATTTCTGGAGAAAGTTTTGATTTTTGATCAAGATAATTTTTACTTTGATTAACAAGAGGATTTAACGGTTTATCAACTACTAATGGGGTCGGAGAGGTAAAACCTTGAAGATTTTGTCGCCAAAAGCGTTCGGACTGAGTTTGATCTTGCTGTTGTACCCAATTAATATAGTCTTGGTAAGGGCGAGGTGTCGGTAAATTGACGGGTTGATGGTTGATGAGTCCAGCGTAAAACTCGAAAACTTCTTTCAACAGAATTGCTGTTGACCAACCATCTAATAAAATATGATGTCCAGTATTAATAAATTCATATTTTTGATCTTCGACTTGAATTAAATGACATCGAAGTAAGGGGATTTTATCTAATTCAAAATATTGCTCTTTATCAGAGGTTAATAATTTCTGAAATTTAGTTTCTTGTTCGGCGGGAGAATGCGATCGCCAATCATAATTAAACCAAGGCAAGGTGACATTTTTTCTAACTATTTGTAAAGGCTGTTTGGTTTTTTTCCAAGCAAAACAAGTCCGTAAAACACTATGTCTATCTACTACTTTTTGCCAAGCTTGTTGGAACGCATTAATATCTAAATTGCCTTGCAAGGTGATTTGAATTTGTGATAAATACGTCTTTGATTCTGGATTATATAAAGAATGAAATAGCATCCCCTGCTGCATGGTAGAAAGGGGATAAATGGATTCAATATCTTTTTTACTAACCTTAGATTGTTGAGGTGTGACCATTGTTTTTACCAATAGATTAAATAAAAATGTGCGTGAGTTTCTTGAATCAAACTTAGAACGAATTACCTTTAAGGCTCTTCTAGGTTCTGTGTGATAAGTTTAACTTACAATATGATTGATCGATCTTTGTGTCCTCTGTGTCTCTGTGGTTTCTTCCACCCCCTCGCTAGTAGGATTAATTTTATCCCAAATTTTGGCAACAATTTCTGGGTTTAAATTATGAACATGATACACCGCTTTTCCTGCAAAAGTTTTTTTAATGGCAAGATAAGAATTAGCAGAACCAACTTTACCCATTTGATAAACTAGGATCACCGGAGTTTGTTGAATCTCCTGTTTAAATTTGCGTTGCAGCCTCCAAATATTAAAATTATTAATAATACTGGAAAAAATGGGAGAGTTACGAGTATCTTTAGTCGGATAATAGGGAACAAATTTGTCTAACATTTGAGATTTAGATTGGCTATTCATGAACCTTGTGGTTGTGGATTTTTACTTGATGGATAAGTTTAAAATGCTGACGAGGATAAACCCCCATCGAGGGGAATAGTAATTCCCGTTATATAACTCGCACATTCTGAAGCTAAAAATACAACGAGATTAGCAAATTCTTCAGTCGTACCAATTCGATTCATGGGAATTGTTTTTAGAATTCTTTCTCGGATTAAATCTGGGGTAGTTCCCTCCTTTTTGGCATAAATTTCTAAATATTCTCGATGTCTAGGGGTGTCAATAATGCCGGGGTTAACACTATTAATTAAAACATTATAGGGGGCGGTTTGTCTAGCTACTGATTTAGTAAAATTCATTAAAGCTGCATTGACAACACCAGATTTAACTAAACGAGGGGATGGCTCTTTTCCCGATGTGCCAATGATATTAACAATTCTTCCCCAATGTTGTTTTTTCATAATCGGTAATACTAAATTGGTTAAGCGAATATAACCGATTAATTTTCCTTGAAAAACGTTTAACCAATCTTCATCGGAAAGGTTTTCAATTAAATTTTCAGCAAAGTTAGCTCCTTCAGAATTATTGACTAAAATGTCAATTTTGCCGTATTGATTTAAAGAGTCCTGTATTAATTGTTCAGAATCTTGAGCTTGATGGACATCAGCCACTAAACGCAGAATTTGTTGGGCAGGATAAGCTTGAGCCAGAGATTGATAAGCTTGTTCTAATCGTTGGGAATTGCGACCACAAATAATTAAGTGACAGCCTTCTTCTGCTAATTTTTCAGCAATGGTAAACCCAATTCCAGCACTACTTCCCGTAATCAAAGCCACTTTATCTTTTAATCCTAAATCCATAAACTTTCTCCTAGCATTTTGTGGTTAAACTTAAAATTCTAAAACGAACTAAATTAAAATTTTAATCAAATTAATATCTTGATTTGATGAATTATATCCCTTTTTTAAAACTTTTGAAGGAGCATAATAAATTTGACCATATTCTAAACACTGTTCTTCATTTTCTATGAAAATTTCTAATTTTCCATTCAAAATAAATCCGATTTCTTCTTGCTCACCTTGATGTGGGGGAATGGAATAACCAGAAGGTATTTTCATCATCACGATTTCAAACCAAGAACCCTTAACCGATTGACAAGGTAAATGAGTGATTTTATCTTGGTTGTTTGATAGGGTTAATACAACGTCTTCTGAAGGTAAAGAAGAGGTAATCCGTTTAAGATCAAATCCAATCATCGGTTCTGACAAAGGATTAAAAGCACCATGAGGAATATTGCCATCAGCTATATAAACATCTTGCAAAGGTCTTAAGGGTTTAATCACATCTTTAATATACAGTTCTAGTTCTCCTGAGAATACCATGCCAATTTGACTTTCAGGATGTTGGTGGGATTCAAGTTTAGCATTAGGAGCTATAACGTATAACTGAAAAATGGTGTCTTGGCATTGAAAAACCTCTAATTCTACATGAGGATTGAGTTTAATAGGTTTGGGAATTGGGAAAAATTCAGACATGATTTTAGGGGACGGGTTCAAAATGAAATTGAGAGGTTAAATTTCAATTATTTTTATGTGATGAAGGCAACTATTTTGAGCGGATAGGGAGCTTTTTTAGGTATGCACAGGTAAATAAATATTTTGAATCATGGTGTTTTCCTTTTTGTGAAATAAAGACCAACTCATCTCAATTTTACCATATTGTGAAATAAATTCTAAATCATATTCTCGGAGGGCATTTTCATTGGTAATGGCTAAATCTGCCAACCCCTGTTGAACGTGAATAGCGGCAACACTGGTAGAATTAACCAATGTGATTTTAATATTGTTTTGATTCAAGTCGCCAGGTAATAAATAGGGAAGTAAAGGAAGAGGAGCGGGATGAGTAACCAGGGTACAATTTTCTAAAACGATTTCTTCATTTTTTCGCTTGGCTAATCCGTAAACGGGTGTGGGATAGGTGAAGATAAAACCTAGTTTAAAACTCGGTTCCATGTAGAAATCATTAATTCTTTCATAGGCATGGGGTACTAACGCCAAATCTATCTGATTGTCGAGTAAAGATTCTTTTAAATCTGTAAAGCTATCAAATAAATGACTACTAACCGAAATCTGTTGTAATTTCCATTGAGAAATTAGATAATTTAAGGTTTGTTCGCTGCTGGTTTCTTTGGGACCCAAAGTGCCAACGCTTAAAGTTTTGACATCAAGCTGGGGATAATACAATTCCATTGAAAACTTTAACATGGTTTTAAGGCTCCTGAATGTTTAAGGGCGGATAAATTAGGATTTCCGGTACAAAATAAAACAATTTCAAGTTCAGCAATTAAAAATTTTACTAACTCATCAACGGCGGCTTCTGATTCAATCGCTGCTACGAGAAACGGTCGAGCTAACCCTCCTAAATCGGCTCCTAGAGCGATAGATTTGGCAAGATCTAAGCCATTTTTTAAGCCTCCAGAAGCAATTAAAGGAATGGTTGAATTGAGGGACCGAATGGCGGTAATACATTCAGCCGTAGGCAAACCCCAATCGGCAAAAACTTGTCCGAGATGCCTTTGTCTGTTGTCTTTGGCTCTTTGACTTTCGACTTTAGCCCAGGATGTGCCACCGGCCCCCGCCACATCAATTGCGGCGACTCCGGCTTCAATTAATTGTTTGGCCATCGGCGCAGAGATGCCATTTCCGACTTCCTTGGCGATGACGGGAACGGGCAATTGAACGCAAATTTGCTGAATTTTAGCGAGTAACCCTTTAAAATTAGAATCGCCTTCCGATTGCACCCATTCTTGTAAAGGATTGAGATGCAAAATTAAGGCATCAGCTTCTAATAATTCCACCAGTTTTAAACAGTCTTCTAAACCGCAGCCGTAATTTAACTGTACAGCCCCTAAATTCGCTAACAGGAGAATATCTGGCGCCAGAGAACGGACTGCAAAGGTCGGCGCTAATTCCGGTTGTTCGAGTGCAATGCGTTGAGAACCCACCCCCATCCCTAAACCATAACGTTGAGCGACCGTTGCCAATCGAGTATTGACTAAATGGGCTAATTCCGTTCCTCCGGTCATGGAAGAGATGAGAATTGGAGCTTTTAAAGATTTCCCCAAAAAGGTTGTCCCCAGTTCAATATCGCTGCGGTCAAGTTCAGGAAGACAACAATGGGTAAAACGATATTTTTCTAAACCGCTTGTAAGTTGTTGAAATTCTACATCTTCTTCGATACAAACTCGCAGATGTTCGCTTTTACGATTTTCAATTTCACTGGGAAGATTAGGAGGTGACATAGTTGTTATCAAGCATAAGGGGTAAACATTAAGTTGAGGTTAAAAATCGAGTTCTGAAAGCAGTTCATCTAGTTCTACCTGATTAAGATCCGCATCGGGAAAATCCGATGGAGTATAGCCTCCTTCTACCGATAAACAATGGTTAATCAGGCTTTCTAAAGAATCTCGATAGGCAGCGGCTAAATTTTTGATCGTTGTTTGGTGATGAAAATTCTCACTATATTGCCATTCTATATCAAGTTGCCCATCAACCACAATTCCATGAATCGCAATTAAATGGGAACGTTGTCCCAAAGGACTATGAATGGAACCACTGGATGCTTGAGATAATTTCCAGCCTATCTCGCCGATTTGATGGCTGGTAAATTGACCTAAATAATTAAAGCTAATTTGAGCTTTTGGATAGTTTTTTAACGGGGATTGAATTGTTAAATCTGAGTTGAGATAATATCCAATTCCATAATCAAATCCTCGATTCGGAATTGGTCTTAATTGCTCTTTAATGGACTTGAGACATTCGCCTGGATGGTGAAGATTTTCTAAGGTCAAAAATACGGGAAAAATACTGGTAAACCAACCCACAGTTCGAGATAAATTCACGGATTCAATTACATTCTCTCTTTCATGACCTTCCATGTCAAGCAAAAGCTTATAATTTCCTGTCCAACGACCAAAAGCTTGGACTAAAGCGGTCAACAGAATATCATTAATTTGGGTGTTATAAGCTTGCGGAACCTCCTGTAAGAGTAAGCGGGTTTGTTCTTCGTTTAAGGTGAAAGAAACCGTTTTGGCATGGGCAACAATGTTAGATTGTGTATCCCCCTGAATATCTACAGGAAGAGGAAAAACCGATGAAAAATCACGGTTTAGCCAATACTTGAATTGAGCGTAAAACTCTGGGGTTTTAGCATAGTTTTGCAGTTCCTCAGCCCAAGTTTTAAAAGAACTGGTTTTAGGAGGAAGTTGCAGAGGCTTTTGGTTTTCTAATTGCTGGTAAATCGTAACGAAATCTTCGAGGATAATCCGCCAAGAAATTCCATCTACTGCTAAATGATGAATGATAATTAATATTTTTCCACTCTCACCAAAGGCGAAGAAAACCACCGCCATTAAGGGTCCTTCCTCTAAGTTGAGTAACCGTTGTTGAACCTCAGAAATTTCTGCCATCTTGGTCAATTGTTCATGGTAAGATAGATGGGATAAATCCACCTTTTCAAAAGCAAAATTATTGCAATCATCGCTGTGATTTTGTTGCCATTGTTCTCCTTGTTGCACAAACCGTAACCGCAGCGCATCATGGTGATAGAGTATTTTAGAAATAGTTTGTTTTAATAAATCTGGTTGTAGATTATTGGGAACTTCTAACAAGATAGATTGATTAAAGTGATGACGTTCGGTCCAGTTTTGTTCAAAAAACCATTTTTGAATCGGAGTTAATGGGACTTCACCTGTAACTAATCCCTGGTCAATTTCAGTGATAGCAGTTGTCTGAGCTACGGTGGCTAATTGAGCGATAGTTTGATGACTAAATAATTGTTTAGGAGTAATTTGTAATCCGGCTTGATTAGCTTGAGCAATAATTTGAATGGCTAAGATAGAATCTCCTCCCAATTCAAAAAAGTTATCGTTAATACTAATAGTTTTAAGTCCTAAAACCCTTTGCCAAATTTCAGCGAGAATGCGTTCTGCTTCTGTACCCGGAATGAAATTGATGGCGGCTTCATCCTCTAATTCTAGTGCAGGTTGTGGGAGAGCGCGACGATCAATTTTACCATTAGGAGTTAGGGGAAAAGCGTCCAACAAAACGAAGAAAGCAGGAACCATATATTGGGGTAACTTTTCTTGCAAAAATAGACGCAATTGAGAAACAGTTAAGTTTTGAGAGGCAATCACATAAGCACATAAACGCTTAACACCGGGTTGATCTTCTCTGGCAATAATAATCGCTTCTTTAACTTGGGGATGTTGATTGAGAATGGTTTCAATTTCCCCTAATTCGATTCTAAAACCTCTAATCTTAACTTGATTGTCAATGCGACCCACAAATTCAATTTGTCCGTCGTTTCCATAACGAACTAAATCACCGGTTTTGTAAAGGCGATCACTGAGTTTTTGACTAAAAGAATTAGCAATAAATTTAGAATCGGTTAACTCTGGACGGTTGAGATATCCTTTAGCTAATCCAACGCTGGCAAGATGTAATTCCCCAGGAACACCAATAGGAACGGGTTGGAGATAGCGATCAAGAATATAGATTTTGGTGTTGGCGATCGGACGACCAATGGGCAGCATATCCATGTCTTCAAAGCATTGTGCAACTGTAGCACAGACAGTGGATTCCGTTGGCCCGTAAGCATTAAAAAAACGCCGTCCACTAGCCCATTGAATAACCAAAGAAGGAGGGCAGGGTTCTCCCGCAACAATGATATTCTGCAATGCTGGCAAGTTCTCACTGGACAGAGCGGTGAGTGCTGATGGCACAAGAGTCAAATGGGTAATCTCCTGCTCTTGTAACAGTTCCAGTAAAGGTTGTCCTGGTTGTAGTTCTTCCCGCGTTCCCAGATAAAGCCTTGCCCCCGCACAAAGAGCCATGACAATTTCCCAAATAGAAGCATCAAAGCTAATGGATGCAAACTGAAGGACACAACTATCTGGCTGCACGTTAAATAGCTTGATTTGTGCTTGGGATAGATTACACAATCCTCGATGAGCAACGAGAACTCCTTTCGGCTTTCCGGTTGAGCCAGAAGTGTAAATGACATAAGCTAAGTTCTCTGGTGTTAGGCTAGTGATAGGGTAACTTTTACTTTCGGTAGAGATTTCTTTCCAATCGGAATCTAAGCAAATTACTTGTGCTTGATGCTGTGGTAACGAGGTGACCAGTTTTTCCTCAGTCAATAGAACTGCTAGTTGCGAATCATCGAGCATATAAGCGATACGCTCAGATGGATAAGTAGGGTCTATGGGAACATAAGCGCCAGCTGCTTTCAGGATACCTAAAATCCCTACTATCATTTCAAGGGAAGGTTCGATACAGATGCCCACCAGTGTTTCTGGTTTTACCCCCAAGGTTTGTAAATAGTTGGCTAATTGGTTCGCCTTGCTGTTTAGTTCTCGGTAGGTTAGCTGTTCGCCTTTAAAAATTAGTGCTATGGCATCTGGTGTTTGTTCTACCCACGCTTCAAATAGTTGATGAATACATAGATTTTGAGGATAGTCTTGTTGAGTTTGATTCCAATCTACTAATAATTGCTGTTTTTCCGATTCAGTTAGTAAAGGTAATTCCCCGATGGTTTGCTGAGGATTGGCTACAATCCCCTTTAATAAAGTTTGGAAATGACCCACCATGCGGTTAATTCTTTCAGGAGTAAATAGGTCGCTATCATATTCCCAAAAACCTTCTAAATAAGCTCCTTTTTCGGTTTCTATTTCTTCTAAAACTAAGCTGAGATCAAATTTAATTCTCTGGTTTTCAACGGCTAAATATTGAGCCTTTAAATCAGGTAATTCTAAAGCATTGAGGGGGACATTTTGCAGCGCAAACATGACCTGAAATAAGGGATTATAACTTAAACTTCGTTCTATTTCTAACCCATCAACCACTTGCTCAAAGGGTACATCTTGATTGGCATAAGCTTCTAAAACAACATTGCGAGCTTGCTGTAATAATCCCGAAAAAGTCGGATTTCCTTCTAGGGAATTCCGCAGCACTAAAGTATTGACAAAAAAACCAATCAAAGGTTCAATTTCTTGTCGGTTTCGGTTGGCGGTGGGTGTCCCGATTAAAATATCATCTTGACCACTATAACGGAAGAGTAAAGTGTTTAAAGCAGCCAGTAAGGTCATAAATAAAGTCACCCCCGACTTTTGGCTCAAAAGTTTCAGTTTTTCTGTGAGTTCTGAGTCAATTTGAAACGAGATACTATGACCTCGAAAATTGGGAGTAGCTGGACGGGGTTTATCGGTTGGAAGTTCTAATAAAGGAGGAGCAGCCGTTAATTGTTTTTTCCAATAATTTAACTGATTTTCTAAGATTTCACCTTGTAACCATTGTCTTTGCCATACCGCAAAATCCGCATATTGTATGGTTAATTCGGGTAAATCTACGGTTGAATTAGATAAAAATGCTTGATAAAATTCAGATAATTCTTTAAATAAAATGCCCTTTGACCAACCATCGATAATAATATGATGGAAAACGTTAACTAAAATATAATTTTCATACCCCAG
>NZ_JADBVM010000248.1:0-4199 GCF_020244875.1 Microcystis sp. M44BS1 | reverse complement strand
GGTCTTGGCTGTCTATATTTTAACCAATAAATTGCTGTATTGCAAGCATAGTCAGCTTTTAAAGATAAATTATTGTTTTATTGGTCAGCAATAATTGTCTGTTTTTTCTTTAATTTTACATGACAAGTTCGGAAGAGCCACCTTTTTTCGAGATTATCTAGCTTTTGCTCGAAACTTTTTTCGAGATTATCTAGCTTTTGCTCAAACCTTTTTTCGAGATTATCTAGCTTTTGATCAACATTTTTCTGGAAGGTGTCTAGCTTTTGATCAACATCTTTCTGGAAGGTGTCTAGCTTTTGATCAACACCTTTAATACTATCTTTAATTTCCTTAAGGACAGATTCCAGGGAATAGGTAACGGTTTCTGCTGTCATTGCGGTTAACTCCTATCAGTCGAGAGATAATTTAATTATCGATAAAAATCCTCTTAATTCTCCACTTCATTTTTTTGGGAAAATCTCGCATCATCTTCCAATTTGTCGCTGATTTCCGGCAGTTTTAGCAATATTCCAGCGAATAACCAATAGTAAACAGAAACAGGCTCGACGGAGAGAGGATAATAGTAGGGATTATAGCTAATAAAAAGTAGGAAAATCCAGATACAGAGACCCCAATGCTTTAAAGCAGCATTTTTTACTTTTAAATAGGCTTTAAAGGTGAGAATACAGAGAATTGTCACCAGTGCCATAAAAGCGATAAAACCGATGATACCGATTTCGTGGAGGAGTTTAGCGTAGTAGGTTTCAATTAGTCTTATCCCTTCTTCTCCCGCTACATGAAGAGCGCCACTGCTGGCTCTGCCTAAACCAAAACCAAAAAGCTGTACATATCTGAAGCTCAACTGCATTTGATTGCCTACAAAGTCAATGGGAGACGAATATAGCCAGCGACCGATAAAATTTAGCCCTCTTTCCTGAATAAAGGGAATTAACGTCACCGCGAGCAGGGAAATCAGTCCCAAGATTCCCAATTTTAATGGTAACTTTCGTTTACTTTTGCTAGTAACAATAAAAAGAACCAAGTAAAACAAAGGTACTAGCAAAAAAGGTAATCTTTGTCCAGAAACCAGAGTCGCAAGCAAGACTAAAACCATGGCCACCCAACCAGCGACGCGCCATCTTTTTTGCGGATCACTAAAACTGGCCGCGTAACTGATGACGCTACTAGATACTAAAAACCAACCCCATTGCCAAGGATCGGAAAATGTGCCGGGGAGACGAATTAAGCCTCGATCGGGATTATACAACAATGAACCGCCGACAAAACATTGAGCTTTCAAGGTGGCTTTTTCGGTAATATCCGGATAAAATTGGCTGTCAGATTTCGGGACAAGGACTTCGAGTTGATTGAGGAATTCATTGTCAGGACAGATACCTTGGACGAGTAAGAAGTATTGAATTAGAGCTAAACCGCAACAGACTAAGATCATCACGATTAAAACTCGGTTAACCATGAATAAATCTCGTTTTTGCTCGATTAAATAGTACCCACAGAGAACTAGGGGAATATAACTGAGGAGGATTTTTAATCCCACAATTCCCACAATAATTCCTCCTTCGGGCAGATTGACAAAAAGAAAAGTTATCAAACTGCTGGCAAGTAAAATCAAAGCTGTGAGGAGAAAAGGCTTGATTTGGGGGCTTAATTGCTTAAAAGTTTTGGTTTTAATTAAAATTGCCGCTAAAGCGGGGAAATAAAAGGCATCCTTGGCGATTTTGTAGAGAGCATAGGATGGCTCTATGCCAATAAAGTTGCCCACTACCTGAAAAACTCTCACCACAGCCAACGCTAAGGTATTACTGAGGGGAAGATAGATGATTAGGGCTAATAATCCCAGACGGGGATAGATAAAAGAAGCGACCATGGCGGGAACTGCCCAAATTCCTAACAAGGCCGCTTTTTTGCCAAATACAATCCCTAAAACTAAACTAATTATTGTAGTGGCGATCACTAATATAGTTAGTAACAGGGAGTTCCTCTCTTTCATGCGGTGCAGCTTTGAACAGGTTGACCAGAAAGAAAGTCTAACAGATTTTTGTCAAGATTCTCATTCTCAATGGCCGAGAGTTTCCTTTTGCTTCTTACCTGTTGCTATACTTATGTAAAATTTCATTTATCTCGATCTTGACTCCGTGGCCGAAAATCCTTCTTTTCAAGACCTTTATCAAGCTGGAATCAGTGCTTTTGAGCGTGGACAATATCGTCTTAGTATCCAGCAATTAAATGCGGCTTTATCCTTAATTTCCTTAGGATCCCGAGCAGGGGGTGAGATCCAAATTTGGTTAATTTCTGCCCATCAGGGGTTAGGAGAGGGGGAGAAAGCCAGTGAAATCTGTAGGCAACTTATTACCCATCCTATCTATCAAATTCGCGAACAGGCCAAGCGTCTGCTTTATATTATCGAAGCTCCCCGTCTCAAACGCCCAGATGAGTGGATGACGAAGATTCCCGATTTAGAGAAACTTCCCGATAGTACAGCGCAATTTAAAAAGGGAACAAATAAACAGAAAAAAGAAGAACCCCCCGCACCCATGCAGTTAGAGCAGCATAAAAATACTTTTTTTAGCGGACTGGCGATCGCTATTGTTCTATTGATGCTCTGGTTTTTTGCTAAAAATGGCTAAATTACTTGACATTGACATCCTCACCGCCGTAAACGGACGGTGATGACCGGCAGCTCGAACAAACTTAATTGAACAACCGACCGCTGGGTTGACGCTTCACAGGATACTGCTTCTTTAACAGAAGTCTTACGCTTTCCGACCCGTCCGTTTAAAGTCTCCGATTGCCCACCGGCGACCTTGATATTTACCGCAGCATTGATGTCTCGATCATGAAAAGTCCCACAGAAAAAACATTCCCACTCACGAACATTTAACGCTTTCTTGCCGCCAATATTCCCACAACAGAAACATCGTTGGCTAGTTGGCTCCCAACTCGTAATTATCCGAAAATCACGCCCATATTTATCAGACTTTGCCGATAGCATATCTCGAAAAGAACGCCATCCTAAGTCTGATATAGCACGGGCTAGTTTACGATTCTTGACCATTCCCGATGTGTTTAAATCCTCTAAAATTATCGTTTGATTCTCACGAACAATTTTATTGGATAGTTTCTGCAAGAAATCAGTCCGAGTATCTTTAATCCTTGCGGGGATTTTAGCTACTCGTTTTCTGGCTTTTTCCCGTCGTTTACTTTCTTTCTGTTTTCTAGAAAGGTTTCTCTGTGCCTTTCTTAGTCGTTTCAATCGTTTCTTTAACGGTTTAGGAGCGTCTATCTTTTCCCCTGTTGAAAAAGTCGCAAAGGTAGCAATCCCTAAATCGATTCCCACTGACTCCCCATTATTAGGAAGTGTTTCGGGCTGAATCTCAACGACAAAGCTAAGAAAGTATCGATCTGTTGTGTCTTTAATCACGGTGACGCTAGAAGGTTTAGAGGGTAATGGACGACTCCAAACGACTTTTAAATCACCGATCTTTGCTAAAGTAACGTGGTGTTGATTGACGGTAAAACCATTATCGGTAAATCTTGCTGATTGTTTAAATTTGCGTTTTTTAAACTTGGGAGGCTTTACTTTCTTTCCTTTTCTTTCTCCCTGACAAGATGCAAAAAAGTTAGAGTAAGCAGTCTCTAAGTCTCTTAAGGACTGTTGTAAAGGAATAGAAGAAACCTCGGTCAGCCAGACTTTTTCTGTTGTCTTTTTAATTTGAGTTAGTCTTTTGGACAACTCTGTATATTTTGGCTTTTTCTCTCCTTGTTGATAGAGTTCTTGGCAGTAAGCTAAGGTATCGTTCCAGACGACA
The DNA here is from genome assembly GCF_020244875.1 of Microcystis sp. M44BS1. Classification (NCBI taxonomy): domain Bacteria; kingdom Bacillati; phylum Cyanobacteriota; class Cyanophyceae; order Chroococcales; family Microcystaceae; genus Microcystis; species Microcystis sp. M44BS1. Next base: position 393 of record NZ_JADBVM010000248.1, on the reverse strand, counting down.
CGCACACACCCGAACAACTGAGACAAAAGCCTCTTTTGTTGTTCTGTTGGGTAAATACGGTATTGATACCTTGCTTTCATTGTTGGTTTAAAATATGTGTGTCTGCATTCTATGGTAACTAGGTCTGCTAATAATGTCAATTCGGTCAGTAATCAGTAATCAGTAAAAAGACAGTAAGAAACTTCTATTTAATACTGCACACTTAAAAACTCACATCTGATAACTGATAACTGATAACTGAGGTGGTGATTTGGTAGTAGTGATGGCGGCTTAATCCTTTGCTTTGCTGTGCGTTGTAGTCATGGATAAAATACCAAAGGGTTCCCCAACGTGATTCTCCATTTTTTTAGAGAAAGATAGACTCTCTCTCACCAGCCGAGAAATCCTTTGTCG
>NZ_JADBVM010000247.1:0-17729 GCF_020244875.1 Microcystis sp. M44BS1 | reverse complement strand
ACCGTTGACTGTATCTGGAGTAGAGCGATTCCGTAGAGTTGGCTGTATAGTGATCGCTAACCTGATTTTAACAGATAGTGTCATTAATCTCTAGAGTAAGGGATTCCCTCTGTAGCCATGTTTTTGCTGATATTCTGCCCCGAGACATGCTATAATGGTCTAAAGGTCAAATGTGAAAATTTTTGCCGCAAACACTGTCTGCGTAAGAGCTTCAGGATTTTGTGTCCAGTAGTTCATTAGTATTGTATTGCTTGAACTCAGGCTCTGTAAGACTTTTAGCCATAGCTAGTATGTTTATACGGGGGAAGTCCAGATATTAAAAATAGCCTCGTAGGTTGGGTTGAGCGAAACAATACTGAGGCGAAAATAGCTTAATTCGCTTGAAAAAGCGAAACCCAACCACCCCAAAGGTTACTCTTTGTTGGGTTTCCTTGCGTCAACCCAACCTACAATAATTGCTTACCCGGATTGGTACTTCATGAACTGGCAGGGCAACGTAAAGGAACCTGGACGGTGAGAGTATCTGGAAACTGGCGGATCACTTTCACCTTTGACGGTGTTGATGCTTGTGATGTCGATCTTGAGGACTACCACTGATGAAAATGCATAATCCACCACATCCTGGTGAAGTTCTTAAAGAACTTTGTCTCGAACCTTTGAATCTGACTGTCACTGAGGCTGCTGAAGCATTGGGTGTAAGTCGAAAAACCCTATCTGCCATCTTAAATGGTAGGGCAGGTATTAGCCCCGAAATGGCAATTCGCTTAGGGAAAGCTTTCGATACATCTCCTGAAAGTTGGCTCAATCAGCAAATGCAATACGATCTATGGCAAGCAGAGCAGACAATTGGCAATATCAAAGTCAAACGGCTATCAGTTGTCTAACCAGGGTTTGCAGCCGACGGACTCAACACCCCAGTGCGATGCCGAAGGCACTGCATAGCAGATCGCCGATCGCGTAGGGTGCGTTCCCTAATGTGGCTCCTACTGCCCCACCAATAGATTTTTGGGGAACACACCATGCTAGAGGATTATAAAAATATTTGCCGTCGCACTCCAGCCTATCGTGGCTGAGTTCAACCGTTATCGAGAAAAATAATTAAATCCCGTCAAATTCCCCTAAAACTTTCACCTCTGGTTCTAACCAGAGGGACCAGCGATCGAACACTTGTTCCTGCACATGACGAATTAAACGCAGAATATCCGAGGCTTTTGCTGAACCAATATTCAGGATAAAATTAGCGTGTAATTCTGATACTTGCGCCCCACCAATTTGATAACCTTTTAATCCCATTTCCTCAATTAAAGCCCCAGCATATTGTGGTTTAGGATTGCGGAAAACACTACCACAACTAGGACGATCATAGGGTTGGGTACTTTTGCGATGGCGTAAATTATGGGTAGTAATTGCCATTATTTCCTCGCTATTATCGGTAGCTTCTAACTGAAATGTGGCTTCGATAACTAAACGTTGATCCCCTTGCAGAGAAGAACTGCGATAACTATAATTTAAATCTTCTTTGCTTAAAGTTTCTAACTGACCATCGGGATTTAATACCAGCGCCCGCACTAATCGATCCGCCACACAGGAGGTATGCGCCCCCGCATTCATCACCACAGCACCCCCCACCGTACCCGGGATACCCACCGCCCATTCTAAGCCTCTCCAGCCCCGTTTTGCCGCTCTCCAAGCTATTTTCGGCAGGGGTTCCCCCGCCGCTGCTGTAATCGTAGCAGTTTCGGCATCAAAACAACTCGATCGCAGATGGCGAGTATTGAGAACAAGTCCGGGTAAACCTCGATCGCTGATTAGTAAATTTGAACCAGCCCCCAAAACAGTCAAGGGCAACCCTTGCGATTGCCACCAAGCGAACACTTCTCTTAATTCCTCTAGATTAACTGGTTCGGCATACCATTGCGCTCTTCCCCCCACCCGGTAGGAAGTGAAATCAGCTAGAGAAACAGAGGATTTAATCATAGGGTTTTAGGGGTTGGAAATTATAAATTATGAATTATGAATTATAACTTGGGGGTTGGGGAGATGGGGAGCAGAACGTAGGTTGGGTTGAAGCATGAAACCCAACGATCATGTTACTTATTTAGGGTCTGCTGAAAAAGTACGGGCGAAGCATTCGGATAGAAAATCTGCGGTTTCACCGATAGGTTATTGCCCGAATGCTTCGCCCCTACAGGACGCGGGCCGATGAAGACGCAAGGTTTTGAACGACGATTCTCTCAAAATCTTACACCTGTTTCGCTCATACAGCCACAAAACCCCTACCTTGCCTACATTTCACATTTATTCAGCAAACCCTATTTAATACTGCTCACTTAAAAACTCAAATCTGATAACTGATAACTGATAACTGATAACTGAATCTACACTCTAACCGCTAATTGTTCGCAGTAAAGAGAGAGCATTTCGGGGATAACTTGATTGAGATTGCCAGCACCGAGGAACAGAGCTAAATCGCCGGGTTGGAGAATTTCTAACAGGAATTGACCTAAAGAACTCAATTCGGGGTGATAGTAGGCGTTTTTATGGTGTTTTTTCACCTGTTCAGCCACTTGCTGCCCAGTGACGTGATTGATATTCACTTCCCCAGCACTATAAATATCCGTTAAGACTACCACATCGGCGGAACTGAAAGCGGAGCCAAATTCCTCTAAAAAGGTAGTGGTGCGACTGTAGCGATGGGGTTGGAAAATAGCGATCGAACGTTGGTACTGTTTGCCTTCTACCTTCAATTTTGCCGCTGCTAACGTGGCTAACAATTCGCTAGGATGGTGGGCATAATCATCGATAAAAGTAATGCCATTTGCTTCTCCCTTGTGTTCAAAACGGCGTTTTGCCCCGGCAAAAGTAGCGATCGCATCGGCAATAACAGCAAATTCTAAACCGAGATAACGTCCGATAGCAACCACTGCCAAAGCATTACTAATATTATGTTGCCCCGGGATTTTCACTTCCATTTGTCCCAGATAACTGCCTTTTTCCCAGACGGAAGCTTTCATCATTCCCTGTTCATAGATAATCTCGCTGACGGTGTAATCCGCACCTTTTTCGGGATCGAGACTATAACTAATTGTCGGACGGAAATGCTCGGCGATCGTGTCACAATCTAAACAAGCGACTAAAATCTGGCACTGATGGGCAAATTCATGGAAAGTATCGATAACTTCGCTTAAATTCTGGTAATGATCCGGGTGATCTAGCTCAATATTAGTGATTACGCCGATTTTTGGGGCGTGCTTGGTTAAGGAACCATCGGACTCATCGGCCTCGGCCACTAAAAAACGACCTTGACCAAGACGAGCGTTACCTTCCCAAGCGTCCACCTCACCACCGACAATGATCGTGGGGTCTAATCCCGCTTCTAACAAAACGTAACCGATTAAGCTGCTAGTGGTGGTTTTTCCGTGGGTTCCAGCAACGGCGATACTGTCGTAATCAGCGATTAAAGCCGCTAAAACGTCGCTACGGTGAAAAATTGGGTATCCTAAGTCTCTGGCCGCTCGATATTCCTTGTTATGGTCATTAATCGCCGTGGAGCAGATTACTTGCGGAACTGTTTGGCTACTGTTTTGAGGGCCGGGAGAATGAAATAAAGCTAAATTATTTGCCTCTTGACGGTGGAAAATGTGCGCTCCCGCTCCCTGTAGCCGTTGGGTGATATGAGTAGGACGTAAATCGGAGCCAGACACAGGTAAATTGCGCTTGGCTAAGATATAAGCGAGGGCTGACATCCCAATACCGCCAATACCGATAAAATGGAAAGGTTGGCCGTTAAAATTAACTTTTTTCACTTTTTTCACTCCTCAGACCCACAATTATATAAGTTTTAAACTCGATCGGTAGTAAAGTCAACCTCATGATAGGGGCATTTGAGCAGAATTCCCAAGTGTTGCCCAGTCACCTTGCAACATCCTTGACGCAGAATTAAAATTTTTTCTCCCAATTCCCTTTTTTTGGGGTGTGGGGTGTGGGGTGTGGGGTTTGGGTGTGGGGTTTGGGTGTGGGTGTGGGTGTGGGGTGTGGGGTGTGGGGTGTGGGGTGTAGGGTGTGGGGTGTGGGGAGGTGAGGAGAATAAATAAAAATAATCTCCTGTCTCCTGTCTCGTAGTCTCCTGTCTCCCGTCTCCTGAATGGTGAGCTAATAAATTATTTTCGATCGGGATCGTAAAGTTCAACCTTTAAGGTATGATTGGGAACATTAATTATTTTTTTATGTATTGCACTAAAAGGTAGAGGGCAAGCAGCAGTGATTAGAGTAGCGATCAATGGTTTCGGACGGATTGGACGTAATTTCCTAAGATGTTGGTTAGGACGGACTAATAGTGGCTTGGAGGTAGTGGGGATCAATGATACATCCGATCCCCGGAGTAACGCTCACCTGCTCAAATATGACTCGATGTTAGGCAAACTTAACGCTAATATCGATGCCGATGATAATTCTTTAATTGTTAACGGTAAAACCATTAAATGTTATTCCGATCGCAATCCCCTCAATCTGCCCTGGGCAGAATGGGGTGTAGATTTAGTGATCGAAGCTACCGGTGTTTTCGTCGATGAAGAGGGCGCTTCTAAGCATATTGTGGCAGGAGCTAAAAAAGTCCTCATTACCGCACCGGGTAAAGGTTCGGGTGTGGGAACCTATGTCGTTGGTGTCAACGCTCACGAATACGAACACGATAAATACAATGTCATCAGCAATGCCAGTTGTACCACCAACTGTCTTGCTCCTGTCGTCAAAGTGATTCACGAAAACTTCGGCATCATCAAAGGGACGATGACCACCACCCACAGTTACACTGGTGATCAACGCATTCTGGATGCTAGTCACCGGGATCTGCGTCGCGCTCGCGCCGCCGCCGTTAACATCGTTCCCACCTCCACCGGTGCCGCTAAAGCTGTAGCCTTAGTTATCCCGGACATGAAAGGGAAACTTAACGGTATCGCTCTGCGTGTACCCACTCCTAACGTTTCTGTGGTGGATTTAGTGGCGCAAGTGGAAAAAAGCACGATCGCGGAACAGGTAAACGAAGTCCTCAAAGAAGCTTCGGAAAATTCTTTAAAAGGAATTCTCGAATATAATGATTTACCCCTCGTTTCCTCTGATTATCGCGGTGTTGATGCCTCCTCGATCATTGATGCTAGTCTCACCATGGTGATGGGTGGCGATATGGTGAAAGTTATCGCTTGGTACGATAACGAATGGGGTTACTCCCAACGGGTGGTTGATCTCGCTGAAGTCGTTGCCAGCAAGTGGAAAGGCTAAATCAGTGATCAGTCAACTGTAATCGGTGAACAGTGGGCGTTAATTAGGAGTCAGGAGTGGTTAGTGATAACTGACTAACTGATAACTGTTAACTGATAAGTGATAAATTCTCACCGAAAAAGCGCCGATAGATTCCCTCTGTCACCAATTGAGCGGTGATTAGGTTAGCTAGGGCAATCATAAACAGGATCAGTATCTGGTAGGAAGCGGCGTTTAAAGGTTCACTTCCTGCCAATACCTGTCCGGTGAACATTCCGGGTAAACTGACTAAACCCACTACCATCATCTGATTGAGGGTGGGGATGAAACTGGCTCGAATCGCTTCTTTTTGGTAAAATGCGATCGCCTGTTGAGGGGTTGCCCCTAAACAAAGATGGGTTTCGATTTCCAAACGGTGACTTTTAATGGCACTGTTTAATCTTTCTCCGGCTAAAGAGGCACTATTCATGGCATTGCCTAACACCATCCCCGTCAAGGGAATCAAGTATTGGGGTGAGTACCATTGTTCTGGTTGAATAATTAAAGCGATCGCATAACCTAAAGTTAGACAGCTACTAATCAATAAAGAGCCAAAAACTAGGGGTAATAAGCCTTTATCTCGGCTATCGATGCGATTTTTAGCAACAATAGTCGCGATAGTCATCATTACTGCCAAAATCCCCAGCACTGCTAGAGGATTATCCAGGGAAAAAATAACGGCGATAACGTAGCCTACCACTAATAATTGCAGGATCGATCGACCAGTCGCCAATAATAATTGTCCCTCTAGGGCTAAATTTGACCAACGGGAGAGGATTAAACAAATACCCATCATCCCCAAAGCCCAACCCAAATCCACCAGATTTAGTTCTACTAATCCATCCATAAAAATAAAAGAAACAAATTACAACAATACTTCATCTATAGATAGCAAGTTTATAATTATTTTTGACTAATTATTCCTTTTTTTCCCCAACAAATCCCGATTAGTCTCTAATTTTGAGTGAAAGCGCGTGAGTAAAATTCCCCCCGTCGATTTATCCCGTCAATACCAAGTCATCAGCGAAGAAGCTAACCATGCCGTTTTAGAAATTCTCCGTTCTGGGCGCTATATTGGCGGTGAAGCTGTGAGCGAATTAGAACGACAATTTGCCCTCTATCACGGTGTTAGCGATTGTGTTGCCTGTAATTCGGGAACCGATGCCCTTTATCTGGCACTGCGCTCCCTCGGTATTCAAGCGGGGGATGAAGTAATTACTTCCACTTTTTCGTTTATTGCCACCGCCGAAGCGATTAATTTAGTCGGGGCAGTGCCAGTTTTTGTCGATATCGATATTAATACTTTTAACCTCGATGTGGCACTGTTGGAAAAAGCGCTTACTCCCCAGACTAAAGCGATTATCCCAGTACACCTTTTTGGGCAATCTGTCAATATGTCTGAGGTAGTAAATTTCGCTCGTTCCCATGATTTATTTGTAATTGAGGATTGCGCTCAGGCAACGGGAGCAGAATGGCATGGGCAGAAAGTGGGGAGTATTGGCGATATTGGCTGTTTTAGCTTCTTTCCTACCAAAAATTTAGGCGGTTGTGGCGATGGTGGCGCAATTACCACCAATAACCCCGAGTTAGCGGCACAAATTCGCATGATTAAAGAACATGGGAGCAAGGTGCGTTATTTTCATGAGGTAATCGGTGTCAATAGCCGCTTAGATGCCATTCAAGCGGTTATTTTGCAAATTAAGCTGAAATATCTCGATTTTTGGAATAATCAACGGATCGAGATTGCCCAACGTTATCGAGAATTACTGCAACCTTTGCCTAATATCACTTTACCTACCGCTTTAGCCGGAGGTAAGCACGTTTGGAATCAGTACACAATCCTAACGGAAAATCGTGACCAAATTCGGGCAGCTTTGCAGGAAAAAGATGTCCTATCCATGGTTTATTATCCGATTCCCCTACATTTACAGCCGGTTTATCAGTATTTAGGCTATAAAAAAGGTGATTTACCCATGGCTGAATTGGCCAGTGAAAAAGTGTTATCTTTGCCTATGTTCCCCGATTTAAGCTGCGAGGAACAACAACAGGTAGCCTATGCGCTGAAAGATTGTTTGCATAGTTCCTGAGTTATCAGTGGGAATTAGGAATTATGAATTATGAATTATGAATAATTTTCTGGAAATATAGTCTTTAAAGCCTTGTCTGGCAAGACTCCTACGAATGATAAGCACTGATTATCACACAAAGTCGAGGAGAGCCAGCAGTCTCCTAGATCATTTATCTCCCCCCTGAACGGTTAAAAGTGAAGATTTGCAACAAATATGAATCGGGCGGATAATCGCTGATAGGATTACCGAAGGCTGGAGGATTAAGGTAAAAAGTAGAGGAAATTTTCCTGAATAATCCGTAGTTATCCCGAAACCGAAAAGCCGATTAAGCGAGATTGCCTAGGTTAAGCGATCATCATTTTTGTCCTGTGGACTCCATCAACTAACAAAATAGACGATTATGTACTTACTCAAAGACAAACTACAACACATTAGTACAATTACCCACGAAGGCAAGATAGTGGTGTTCGCCACCGATGCCGAAGGGAAAATTTCCTACACAGTCAAGCAAGATGGGTTTGAAGATAGCTACCTCAACACCCCCGCCGACCAAAGAACCGGCTGGGAAAGCTGGAAAACACTAGAATTCCCCGATGAAGCTGATGACCAGTCCGTAATTGAGAAAGAAAAAGCCGAACTGACTGACCAACAAGATACCAGTCGATATCTCCTCAAATCCCTTTACAAAACCGAAAATGTAACCGCAGTTGCGCCAGTACAAGTCATTGCCGCCCTGGAACATATTTATGTTTTTCGGCAGTCCACCAGCAACACACTATTAGTGGACCGATTTGTGTTAGATGGCATGACCAATAAGCTGAACCGCAAGCTAGAAGTTCGGTTTAAGCGGAGTAAGCGGAAACACACCCCCACGAAAAATATGCAACAGGGGTCTAACGGACTGGTTAATGTGGATACCTTAGACTTTCGTGATGCCAACGGTAAATTTTTCTATGAACCCACCACCGAATTATGTTTAGTTAATAACCTGCACAAAGGCTGGTTTTCTGTGGTATTGGTTCCCACTATTGAAAATGATGTTTATCGCTGGCATATTTTCGCCTACAATAGCCAAACCAAGAAAGTCGAATTAACCACGATTCGCGCCTCGGAAGCAGGACTATTTGAGGTTAAAGATTACACCGTTTTTGAAGAATCAAAGGATAGCCTAGTTCCCCGAAAAATTCCGGGGGTGATTAAGCGGACTTTAGACATTAAGGATGTGACAGTCACCAACGGTTTATCGGCCACTAAATACGATTTACAACAGGCGCAAGAAACCCAGTCTGGGGAAGAACAACTGTTGAAAACTGCCACGCGATTAATGTTAGCAATTCCCACAGATAAAGGGGCAGCCGTTTTCAGTTTTGCCATCGCCGGGGATGGTACTTTAGGAGAAATTAACAAAAACCCCGATAGCAAGCTTATTCGCAGTCGTCAGCGAGAAGTTTTGTTACCCTTAAACACCTTAGATGAAATAAAAGCAATAGGTGACACAACCCCTCCTCCCCAAGGAATTATTAGCGGATTCGCCGCAGGAACTGATGAGGAAGATATCGAAGATTTAGTTAAAATATCCACCGATGGCGGTGCTTCAGGTTTAGCCAATTACGATTTGGTAAAAATCAGCGGCACCAGCGATTATCAAGGATTATATCCAACAATTAAAGTAGATAAAAATACCTTTGATATTGACATCCCCTTGGAGCGCGGCTTGGGTTATTGGGAAAAAGAAGACCAAGAAGAAGGTGGTTTGATTTTTGATGGCATGATTACCGCTTATCAAAAAACCGCCGATGGCAAATTACGAGTCACCTGTGCTAATCATGGCTTGGAAAATGGCGATCAAGTCCAAATTACCGGGACAGAAGACTACAAAGACAGCTACCCCGTGCGAAGAATTGATGATACCCATTTTGTCATTGAACGCAAATGGGCAATCGGAGAAGCTGTTAATGTGAAATTGGTGTCCCAAAAGCGACGGGGAATCGTATTTGATGGGGTAAATGATTATGTCTCTCTACCCGAGATGAATCACAATTTCTCCGAAGGAATTACCGTAGAAGCTTGGGTTTGGTATGACAGTTTTAAATCATATTCCCGAATTATTGATTTTGGTGATGGCTCGGATAGTAACAACATCCTATTGTGCAACGAGGCAACATCTAACACATTCCGCTTAAGGATAAAATCGCAATCAAAAGAACAGGCAATTAATGTACCAGGGGTATTAGAAACAGGAAAGTGGATTCATCTAGCGGCAACAATAGATGCTTCGGGAACTGCCAAACTGTACAAAAACGGTGAACAAATTCAGACAGCTAAAATCAACCTTCCCAGTAACCTCAAACAGACTAATAACTATATTGGCAAAAGTAGCTTCTCTAATGAGAGCTATTTTCAAGGCAAAATCAGCGATGTCCGTCTTTGGAAAATAGCCCGGACTGCCGAAGACATTAAAAATAGTATGTACCTACAACTGACAGGAAAAGAAGTCGGTTTAGTGGGGTATTGGCGCTTAGGTGGTATCTCCGAAGGCAAAGTAGTTGACTTTTCTGTGAACGGCAATGATGGCACTGTCTATGGTGAACCGTATGTCAGTGCTGCTACCCTTAGCCGTACACTGGGAAGCGAGTTAAATGCAGTTAAATATAGCAATTCTGAGCTATTTGCTGTCAGCGAACGGGCAACTTACGAGGAAAGTTTTGAGTTTAAAGTTAACTCACGCAATCCGGTTAATTTAGCCTATCTCGACAATGCCGATGGTAAAAATATTGGCACGAAGATTTTTACCTTTTCCTATTGGGGAAAAACCAGCCGCAGTGCCGAAGATAAAAAGACCATTTCGGCGGTACAAAATAAGTTTGAAGTCTTGGGTAATGGTTGGTATCGTGCTTCCTGTAATGTGACAATTCCCGATGAAGTCAGTGTGTTACGTTCCTTTGAAATTGCCAATGTTAAAGGAAATTGGCAATCGCTGGAAATTCGCAAACACCAGATTCGCCTCTTATCCGATAGTATTACGGAAGCGAAATACACAGACGATGTGACTTTGACAACTTTGGTGGATAACCATGCCACCTTAGCGGTGAAGTTAAAAGAACTGGAGGTGAAAGAGAAAGAGGAAATTGTTCTGCTCAAAGAAAAGCGAGAGTTAGACGCAAAACTTGCTGCATTACAAAATCTCGAAGAAACACGAAACCGTGTCAATCAATTAAAGCTTGACGTTTCAGCTTTTGTATCCCAAGAAGGAAATCTCAATCAAATTTACAATGATGCCCTGAATAACCCTTTGAATTATTGGTGTTTTATTCAACATAAACAAACAATCTTGTTTTGGGAACACCTGGAGCTTGACAGCAGCAACGCCGCAAGCGTAGAATTGATCTCTTCTTATGGTGATGATTGGACTAAGTGGAAATTTCTGGATGCAGGCGGGGGATATTACTATATCCAACATAAGCAAACAGGTTTGTTTTGTCAGACAACTTCCTTCATAAAGTCCATTTTATTGATGCTTCCTGCTTATGGTGATGATTGGACTAAGTGGAAATTTACGGATGCAGGCGGGGGATATTACTATATCCAAAATAAGCAAACAGGTCGGTTTTGTGAACACATGAGTGGCGATTATGTATTGATAGAAATGATCTCTTCTTATGGTGATAATTGGACTAAGTGGAAATTACAACCAACAAAAGAGCAAACCAATGATAAGATAGAAAGGGCTTATCGAAATTTGGAAGAAATACGCCAACAACTTAGTCTAGCAAGGACTGAATTAAACCAACTCGAGCAAATACTAAAGGAGGGTAAAAATAAGGAAGAAGGATGGAGAACTCGCCTAGTATCGGTTAATCGTGACCTCACCAGCATTCAAACAAGTATCAACACCCTGAACACTACCTTCCTCACTGCTGTCAAAAACACTCAGGCAAAGCCCCCAACTATGCCCGAAGTTGCTAAAGATAGCAAGGGGTTAGTGACTCAAGGATCGTTACTTGGTTTTGTGCAACCTGCCAGCCGCCTCAATGCCATTGAAACTTGTGAAGGCAATGTCCAATTGAGTTATTTTGACCGCGCAGGACGGATGCGACAAACGAACTATGATGCTACCGCAGACAGCAAAAATGCTACTTTTGAACAGTGGATTCCTGATGCTCAACGGGCCTGTTTGAACTTTAGCAACAGCAACAGTATCGTTACCTTAAATAAACCCTTTTATCTTGCAGATGACTGGAGTGTTGAAGCTTGGTTTGTTTATCCATTACCTGATTTAGGAGAATGGAATACCTTAATCCGAGGCAACGATGTGGATCATCACATCCTTCTTGTCAGAAATCGTAAACAGTTAGGGACTTATCTGACCAATGATTCCTTGGGGAATAACTTTTACGATAGCGGTTTCAATATGGAGTTGTTAACCGAGGGATGGCATCATATCGCTGCCGTCGGTCGGGGAGATACGACTCTGTTTTATATTGATGGCAAAAAAGTGGGTGATGTGAAAGCAAAAGCCCTAAAAGATGCCGAGCAGAATCTGACGAAAAACCCCAATGATGAAGGCGCAAAGAAAAAGGTTGAAGACCTTAAGAAAGCTAGTCTGAAAGCTAAGAACAATGTTGCGTTTATTGGTAACCGTAAGGAAGATTGGGAACCTTTTGGAAAAGTTGCCGAAGTTCGTATTTGGGTAGTTGCCCTAAGTGACGATGAAATTGCCGTCAACAGTAAAACCTTGCTTAGTGGTAACGAACCAGGTTTATTGGCTTACTACCCCATGAATGAAGCCACAGGAGTGGAAGTGCGCGACCATTCCGGTAATGGCAATAAGGCCACGGTATCTGGGGCAGATTGGTGGGGTTGTACGGCCCCCATTGGCAACCCAGGACATACAGTGATGAAGTTTGATGGGGTGAATGATTATATTGCTACCTCCAAGGGCTTGATGAATAATTTGTCCACCTTCACTCTGGAAGGTTGGGTGAAAGCTCTCTCCCTACCAGAAGGAAAAACAATCTCTCTATTTGGGCAAAACGATGTGATGGAATTTGGCATCGATTGCCAAAAACTGGTTGTTTGGACAAAAGACTGCGGTAACTGGTTTCATGCTGATGCTGTTTATCCACTTCATGAGTGGCATCATGTAGCAGTAGTTGGTAACGGCACAAATGTACTTCTTTATCTCGATGGAGTACCAATCAAAACTGGTGGTTCTCAAACCAAAAATTATGGAACCTCTTCTGATCCCTTTCAAATTGGCGCAGGAGTTTGGTCAGGAGGGAAAACAGATTTGTTTAACGGTAACATCGCTGAGGTTCGCATCTGGAAAGTTGCCCGTACCCAAGCAGAAATTCAGGCGGATACTTACAAGCGGCTGAGTGGTAAAGAACCAAACTTAGTAGCTTACTATCCCCTCAATGAAATCCGACTGGAAGGTAGTACCCGAAAAGTCCTAGACCTAGTGGGCAACAATCATGGCACTGTCTATGAAGCCGTGACGGTAGATGATAATACCCTACCCATCGGTAGCGATGCCCTAGTCTCTGCTGAGTACAGCACCGTGACTCTGGAATCATCCACAAAAACCAAAGTTGCCATCATGCGGCGGTTCTTTGCTTATCCCACTGCCAACGGAGTCACCCTGTTACCCGATAAGCGGATTGAAACCCTAGAACTGAAGTGGATTGGTAACGCCCAATTTGCTCCCACTTTGTTGGGTTATATTGAGGGTCCACCCCCCGTACCCAGTGAAAACCTAACCTTATCAGACGATTACAACGGTGCAACTTCTGTAGAATTAACCATATCGGAAGATGTGGCGTTTAGCTGGAATCGAGCACAAGATCATGGGTTAGGAGCAACAACTGATACCTTTACTGGAGCAGGGGGAACAATGTCTATCCTCACAGCACCTATGGGTATGGGAAGTTCCATCGAAACCAGTACCAGAGTCGGTTTCAAAGGTAATTTGGACTTCAGCTACCAATACCAAAATGAAAGTAACATTACTTCCAGTTCATCTCTGAGCATGACCGATAAACTGGAACTACGCGGCACACCAGAAGAAACTACTAAGTTTCCCCATTTGGGAACACGATTTATTCCCAAGAATATTGGCTATGCGTTGGTTGTTTCAGCCTTGGCAGATGTGTTTGTCACCCGACTAGCCCGCAGTGGCAGAATGGTGGGCTACCAAGTGCAGCCGGTAGATGGCATTCCTCCAGATGTCAACACCATCACCTTTTTGATGAATCCTGCCTACACGATGAACGGTAGCTTGGATGGGATGACTGGCAGCATTGCCACAAGCGATCGCTTCTTCAAGCACGTTCCCGAAATGCGTAGCCAGTACGGTTCCCTTTATCCCGCTAGTTACTATCGCCTGAAAGAGGCGTATGACTTAAAACGCCAAATTGAAGCGGAAGATAAACGCCGAGAATCTTACTTTTCTAACTTTGATGTGCGTTCCAATGGAACCTCTTTAGATCGGAATATCGACAGTGGACCTGCACCAACCACCATTGGAGTGCAACGGGAAGAAGACAAACCCAGTACCCAAATGACTGACGAGGAGAAGAAAAAGGAGCAAGACCAGAAAGTTGAACAATTTCAAGCAGATGCTGCCGCTGCTTCTGACAAGACCAACGCTGCCGCCAAAGCAAAACAGGCCGAAATCCAAAGCAAAATTAATGACCAAGAGAAACGAGCGCAAGCCATAGAAGGTTTTGCAAGCTGGCAGAAACGGATGGAAGATATCCAAATTCGGGCGGGTAAGCGCAATATCGTCAATACCTACGTTTGGGATGCCGATGGTGGTCTGCGAACTGAAGCTCAAAGCTTTGCCAACACCGTAGAGCATACTATTGGTGGCTCTTTTGCGATGAATGCCGGGTTAGGAGTTGAGAGTTCATTCTCATTAGGTGCTGATATAGAACTCACTGCCCAGGCTACGGTCAATTTAACTCAAACCATGAGCAAAACTGAAGCTCGGAGTAAGGGTTTTCAGTTGAATGTAGATCTGAGTGGTTTGGAGTATAAAGGCATCACCGATTACAACGATCGCCCGATTCTGCCCGGGGAAAAAGTAGATCGCTATCGCTTTATGAGTTTCTACCTGGAAGGAAGTACCGATAACTTCCACGACTTCTTTAACTATGTGGTCGATCCTGAATGGCTGCGTAGCAACGACGAAGAAGCGCGGGCCTTGCGTGAGACCCAAGCAGGTAAGCCCAATAAAGCCTGGCGGGTACTGCACCGGGTCACTTATGTGGAACGTCCGGCCTTGATGGGCTTTGGTCGAGATGTGCGTAAATTACGCGCTGCTGCGGCAGTCAGTGACAATCAAGCATTGTTGGATAAGATTGCTAAATTGGAGGAGGAAAACCAAAAACTTGAGAAGAAACTGGATACTATCATCGATTTGTTGAAAGGGCAGAAATAATTAGTAATTAGGGTCTGCTAAATAAATCTCAAATTAGGTGCCAGGTTTTGAGCGGTAGGGGCGAATTGCGTTCGCCCTCTTCAAAAACCTGGTATTTTTATTGGCGATCGCAAAGCTCTGATTCATCGGCCCGCGTCCTGTAGGGGCGAAGCATTCGGGCATAACCTATCGCTGAAACCGTAGATTTTCTATCCGAATGCTTCGCCCGTACTTTTTCAAACCCTAATTAAGCGATTAAATCGATTAACTTTTGTTTTAAAGTTTCCAATCCGAGGCGACGAATAGCCGAGATAAAAACAGCTTGGGGATATTTTTCCTTAGCCATTTCCAAATCGTCGCTTTTTACCTGATCCAACTTATTAAACACCATTAACATCGGACCGGTTTGAATCGGCATCTCCGAGAGGATTTTTAACACCGAGGCAATCTGACTTTCCCAAGCTGGATGGGACAGATCCACCAGATGGAGTAATGCTTCTGCTTCCGTTACTTCCTCTAAAGTTGCCCGAAAAGCATCCACCAGCGCGGGGGGTAATTCATGGATAAAACCCACCGTATCGGTTAGTAACAGGGTGTGAGAGACTTGGGTGAGGGAATCGGTAATAGTTAAGCGTCGGGTGGTGGGATCGAGGGTAGCAAACAGTTGATCGGCGGTATAAACTTCGGCAGCGGTGAGAGCATTAATTAAAGTAGATTTTCCCGCATTGGTGTAACCGACGATCGCCACACTGGCTACATCTTGTTTTTGCCGTTGTTTGCGTAAACGGGAACGATGAGCTTGCAGTTGATCCACCTCATCCTGGAGACGGGATAAACGACGTTGAATAGTTCGGCGTTCTGTTTCTAATTTTGTCTCCCCCGGTCCGCGAGTGCCAATTCCTCCCCCTAATCTCGACATGGCTAATCCGCGCCCGGTGAGACGGGGTAAAGTGTATTCTAATTGGGCTAATTCTACCTGTAGTTTACCCGCTTGCGATTGGGCCCGTTGGGCGAAAATGTCTAGGATCACCTCGGTGCGATCGACCACTCTCACCCCGATTTGGTTCTCTAGATTGCGAATTTGGGCGGGAGAAAGGTCGCGATTGAATACAACTAAATTAGCCCCCGAAGTTTGCACCTGTAGGGCGATTTCTGCCACTTTTCCCGAACCGATCACAGTTTGAGGATGGGGATGATCCCGTTTTTGTCGGGTGACTTGCAAAACTTTACCCCCGGCGGTATCAACTAAACGTTCTAATTCGCTTAAACCGTCCTCAAACTGGCGATCGCTCATATCGTCGGTCATTAAACCAACCAATAGCACCCGATCTTCGGCTGTATCAACGGTTATAGCCGTAAATTCTCGCTGAAACTCCGCCTCTAGTCCTTCCACTAACTCTAAAAAGTCCTGTTTGCTTAAATCCTCTAGATTTAAGGGCGGGGAGACAGACCAGTATATATTACTATTGACATTTGTTTGACTTTGTGGTATGAGATGCGCCAGATAGACTTGCTCCACATAACCGGTCGCCCCACCACCGCGACGGATCATGCCTGTGCCGGTTAGGGTTAAAATCACCAGTGCGTCTAATCTTTGCAGAGCCATGGCGGTTAAACTGGATTCTTTTGGCGGTTCCTGCTTGAGTTCCGTGGCGATGCAACGAATTCCGCAAAGACGTTCGGAACCGTAGCGGGGTAGTTCCAAGAGAGAAAATTGGGTTTGTCGGGGGGTTCCCACTCCCACACGAATTACCTGGCCGCGACGGTTGATATAGGTGCAGAGGGGTTGATGAATATCGGTACTGATGGCCGCCAGTCTTTGGGCGAATTCTGGGGTGGTGAGAGTATCGATAGGCAAGCGTTCATGGTACAGCCTTTGTAGCTGTTTCATCTGACTAGCTTTCAGTCCTTGGGTATTGCCGAAGATGGTATCGATAGGCTTTCCTCGCAATTAGGATTTTATTAGGGGTCGAGAAAATCGTCACCGACCTCCCCTCCCATTCAGAACCGTGCATGAGACTTTCACCTCACACGGCTCCTAGTTTGATTGTTCCCTTGTTAAGGATACAGCTTGACTTCTTTTGGTTTGGTCTAGTATTATCTACTATGTTAACATGGGTAGATGGTTCTAGGCTTCCATCAGATGCCGATTTATCATCGTGACAATGGCGGTGTAGTAATTGAAGGTTTTTGTATTCATCCTTTCCGCCTAAGCTTAGAGGGTGAATGTGGTCAACTTCAATTAAATCCGATGGAGTGAAGTATTGTCCACATCGGCTACACTTGCCTTGTTGCTTCTTAAGTAGTTTAGCTACTCTTGTTGGTGTATCGATTGCTTGTCCTCGTCTGGTCGCCCAGTAAGTCCAATTTCCGTCGTAAGGTGAAGCGTCGGGGCGAACTAAGGTATGTCTGACAATTGGTGTCCAATTATGTTTCCATAATTGAAGCCCATCTTTGGTTTTAAATAACCAAGATTCGTGTCTTTCTTTCCCATTGCTAAGTTTAACTGTACCCGGTCTAAAATAATTTCTCAGCTTTTTGTAGTTCGCTTTACCGCATCTTGATACTGTCCATGCCCTTAACATCAACCAGATTGTATAGTCTAGTTTATTGAAGGTATCTTTAGATACTACTCCTGAGTAGTAGTTAGTCCAACCTCTAATGATTGGGTTTAGGTGACTAATCAGGGCTGATTGAGGTGCTTTTTTGTGTTTTTTGATTACACCTTTAATCGCTTCTGTGTGGGCTTTAACTGCCTTTTGACTGGGTTTGATGTGGGTTTTGTGACCTATTAATTGGCTTCCCCCTCCTGTTTTCCCAGATTTATGTTTTCCTGTTGGGTATTGCCTGATATTGAATCCTAGAAAGTCAAAACCGGGTTCTTCCGTTCTTCCATTATATTCAATGGGTTTGAGCGTATGACACACTCTTGTTTTTTCTAGTTT
>NZ_JADBVM010000246.1:0-22110 GCF_020244875.1 Microcystis sp. M44BS1 | reverse complement strand
TAGGGCTTGCTGAATAATGGTAAAACCCTTTTAAAATAAAGCTTTTGACCTGTTAAAGTCCGATGTTAGTGCAAGAAAATAGGATTGGGACTTTCAAAAACCTTGCATTATCCTTCTTGTAGTACATAGCTTGGTACAAAAAACAAGGGCAACAAAGCCTGAAACGACCGGCTACTGACGACCGGCTACTGACTCCTACCCCCAGGAAAAACTTTTTCAGCAGACCCTAAATAAAAGCAATCTCCTATCTCCTGAATACTGAATACTGATAACTGATTACTGATAACTGATAAAGGAGAGAGTCAGACATAAGCCGAATTCTGTATTTCCCAACAGCAGTAAAATTGCTTTTACCTTTGTTGGAATAGAGGTTATCTATCTGGGATAATTGTTACCAATTACCTCAAGCGGTTCCTAAAAACGGGACAGGAAAAAGACCAACCTTTGTCCCTCCACCTTGCTCCCCACCGGGGTTTACCGAGCCAGTACCTCTCGATACTGCTGGTGCGCTCTTACCGCACCTTTGCACCCTTACCCCCAATCAGTTATCAGTGATCAGTTATCAGTGGAAAGTTATTAGTTATCAGTAAATTTACTTTCGTTACTGTTTACTGGACGGCTACGCCGTGCCTTTGGCAACACTGAAAAAGGGGGCGGTATTTTTCTGTGGCACTATCCTCACGCTCACGCGCACTGGACGTTATCCAGCAAGTGTGGTCTTTCGGGAGTTCGGACTTTCCTCGGAATCATTGATCAAATGACCCCGCAACCTCTAGACCAACTCTCTCCTATTCTCTAGTTTGACATACCAGAGACTCGATCGCTCATATATCCCAGTCAATAATCAGTGATCAGTAAACAGTGAACAGTG
Organism: Microcystis sp. M44BS1; assembly: GCF_020244875.1. Classification (NCBI taxonomy): domain Bacteria; kingdom Bacillati; phylum Cyanobacteriota; class Cyanophyceae; order Chroococcales; family Microcystaceae; genus Microcystis; species Microcystis sp. M44BS1. The sequence continues at coordinate 21,239 of NZ_JADBVM010000246.1, read as the reverse complement.
AAAAGACAGCAGGAAACTGCTATTTAATACTGCTCGCTTAATACATACTGCTCACTTAAAACTCAAATCTGATAACTGATAACTGATAACTGGTAACTGATAACTGATAACTGATAACTGCTCAATGTCGATCGCTCTCAACGTTAACATCAAAGGTAATGGCTATCCGATCCTCTGTCTGCACGGTCATCCCGGTTCGGCAGCCAGTATGTCTGTATTTACCGATCATTTTTGCCAACGCTGGCAAACCCTGGCCCCGGATCTGCGCGGCTACGGGAAAAGTCGTTATCGCCCGGATTTTCAGCTAGAAGAACATCTAGAGGATTTAATCGGGCTGCTCGATCGCCAAAAAATCCAGCAATGTTTAATTCTCGGTTGGTCTTTGGGGGGTATAATCGCTCTGGAATTAGTATTGCGGCATCCCGATCGCTTTCCGGGTTTGATTCTCGTGGCCTCGGCCGGACGGCCTTGGGGTAGTCATCCTCCTATCACCACCACAGATCTGATTTTGACGGGGATGGCGGCAATTCTCAATCAGATTAAACCGGGATGGCGTTGGAATATTGATACTTTTGCTCGTCGTTCCCTGTTTCAGTATCTTTTTTCACAACATCAAGCGATCGCCTATCGCTATCTTGCTCAAGATGCTGTTCCCGCCTACTTAGGCACTTCTCCAGCTGCCGATCGCGCTTTAAATCGGGCTTTAAAAAAAGGTAACAATTGTTTAAAATCTCTTGACAAAATCACAATTCCCTGCTTAGTTCTGGCGGGGGCAAATGATCGCCATATTACCAGTGCCTCGAGCCAAGAAACGGCCGAAAACCTGAAACTGTCTGAGTGGAAATGTTACCCCGATACGGCCCATCTGTTCCCTTGGGAAATCCCCGACTTAGTTTTAGGGGACATTGATCATTGGTTAGGGGAGCATTTTAGCGATAAACTGGCAGAGTGAAGTGAAAACTACTGCCGTGGTCGGGGACACTATCCACCCAAATTTGACCATAGTGGGCGCGAATAATCTTGCGACAGACCGATAACCCGATGCCATAACCTTCTTTACCCTCATCCCGTTTGAGACGCACATGACCCTCAAAAATATGCTCTTGTTTTTCTTCGGGAATGCCGGGGCCGGTATCACTGATGCTCACCTGTACTTTTTGAGTAGTACGATGGAGGACAGAAAGGGTAATTGCGCCGCCAGCGGGGGTATATTTGATGCCATTCTCCAAGAGATTAATAATCACCTGTCGGATTAACTCCTCATCAGCATAGACGGGGGGCAGATCTTGGGGGATATCGCTTTGGAGAATTAAAGTCTTTTCCTGAAAAGTATCGGTAAATTGAGATAAAATTTCCTGACAGAGGGATTGCAGATAAAATTTACTCTGTTGGAGAGTGAATTGCGCCGCCATGCTCTTAGAAGCTTGTAGAATATCCGTGATCAAACGGTTCATAATCCGGAACTGTTTGCGGGCCTGTTGGTGCAGTTGTTCTCGTAATTGCAGACTGCGCTCCGTATCTGGTTGATGATAGGCTAATTCGAGGGTTTCCACGGCGATGGAAGCGGCGGTGAGAGGACTGCGTAAATCGTGGGCTAACATAGCCAAAATTTGGTCTTTAAATTTTAATTGTTCTAATAATTCTTCCTTTTCCTGTTTAAGACGAAAAACCTCATCGGCGATGCGGATGAGTTCGCCCGAATGTTCCACCTCTTGAAGTTGTCCATCCTCAGCGTGATGATTTTTGACCTCCTCTTTAATCGCTTTTTGCCAGCGTACCAACCATTTTTTAAACTGTTCCACCAGATTACTGCCCGCGAGGGTATGACGGGGGACGGGGGCAATTTTGACCAAGGCAGGGGTAGCTACAAGGCGAAAATGTTCGACTAAATGAGGTTGCTGGCGAATTTCGATGATTTGTAGGTCAATCGGGTAATCAGACTTTAAAGACTGGAGATAGGACTGAATTTGACGGGTAATTTCTTGAGAACTGGGACGGTCATCAACAAAAAGCAAAAGTTGAATCGAGAGAGGCGTTGTCGTCTCTCTTCCTAAAGCAGTCAGTGGCTCGTTAGATGGGAGCATCGGAAAATTAGTAAACCTAGGGATTGACGAGATCAATCGATGATCGATCGACTTTTATCATATTCTTTATTGTAGAAGCTTAAGATAGTATAAAATCTACTCAACCTAATCTTAAAGTTTTATTCCTTAATTCTAAGAAGAAATCCTATGGCTTTTGGCTATGTTGCCCTAGTTCTCCACGCTCATCTCCCTTTCGTCCGCCATCCCGAAAGCGATTACGTCCTCGAAGAAGAATGGTTATACGAAGCAATCACAGAAACCTACATCCCTCTCCTGCAAGTTTTTGAAGGTCTCAAGCGGGACGGTATCGATTTTAAAATGACCATGAGCATGACTCCGCCGTTGGTGTCGATGCTGCGGGATCCGTTACTGCAAGAGCGCTATGAAGAACACTTAGGTAAGTTAGAAGAATTAATTGCTAAAGAAATCGACCATAATCAACATAATGGCCATATTCGCTACTTAGCCGAATATTACGCTGAATCTTTCCAAAGTATCCGACAAACTTGGGAAAAATACGATCGAGATCTGGTCAAAGCTTTTAAACAATTCCTCGACAGTAATAACCTAGAAATTATCACCTGTGGTGCGACCCATGGTTATATGCCCCTGATGAAAATGTACCCACAAGCGGTGTGGGCGCAAATTGAGGTGGCCTGTCAACACTACGAAGAAAATTTCGGTCGTCGTCCCAAGGGCATTTGGTTGCCGGAATGTGCTTACTATGAAGGGGTAGAAAGAATGTTAGCCGATGCGGGCATTCGTTATTTCCTCGTCGATGGCCACGGTATTCTCTACGGTCGTCCGCGCCCCCGTTACGGCAGTTATGCGCCGATTTTCACAGAAACCGGGGTGGCTGCTTTCGGTCGTGACCACGAATCTTCCCAACAGGTTTGGTCTTCCCAAGTCGGTTATCCGGGGGATATAGTTTATCGGGAATTCTATAAAGATTTGGGCTGGGAAGCGGAATACGAGTATATTAAGCCCTATATCATGCCCAACGGTCAACGCAAGAATATAGGCATTAAATACCACAAAATTACTAGCCGGGACGGTGGTTTATCGGAAAAAGGGCTTTATGACCCCTACTGGGCCAAAGAAAAAGCCGCCGAACACGCGGGCAATTTTATGTATAATCGCGAGCGGCAAGTGGAGAGTTTAGCGGGAATTATGGGCCGTCCTCCCCTGGTTGTTTCTCCCTACGATGCCGAGTTATTCGGTCACTGGTGGTATGAAGGACCCTGGTTTATCGATTTTCTGTTCCGCAAGTCTTGGTATGACCAAAATATCTACCAAATGACCCATTTAGCCGATTATCTCCGGTCTAACCCCCATCAGCAGGTCTGTCGTCCTTCCCAATCCAGTTGGGGTTATAAGGGTTTCCATGAATACTGGCTGAATGAAACTAACGCTTGGATCTATCCTCACCTGCACAAAGGCACGGAACGGATGATTGAATTAAGTCATCATGAAGCGGAGGATGAATTACAGGAACGGGCTTTAAATCAGGCGGCCCGGGAGTTATTATTGGCACAATCTTCTGACTGGGCCTTTATTATGCGAACCGGTACGATGGTTCCCTATGCTGTCCGGCGCACTCGTTCCCACCTGCTGCGGTTAAATAAAATCTATGAAGATGTGAAATCGGAGAAGATTGACGCTGGTTGGTTGGAAAAAGTCGAGGAAATCGATAATATTTTCCCCAATATTGATTACCGCGTCTATCGACCTCTGTAATCTTTGTTAGAGATTAATAAAAATTTTGGTGCGTTACAAGCTGTAGCGCACCTTGTTGCTTTCTGATTCTATCCGTGCCAATTAATTCGGCGTTGCTGATTTTAAGGATGAATTATTCTCTAGGCCATTCTTAAAACTTGGGACTAAGTTAACTTGTAGATACGATGCACAATTAGCATTCAGATATTGATGGCTGCAACGCCGATTTTATTATTTAGTGCAAATGTATTACTGGCTACAGCTGATTGAACGTTCGGTCAAGTGCCGAACAGCGATTATTTTTGGATCATAACCGATAGCGTCAACCTCCGTTCTGCCCGCAAGAACTTGTTAGCCATGGAGTTTTCTTTTGCTGCTTGTTCCTGAACTGATGCAGGAAGATTATTAAGCTGTTTACGAAACGTTTTGGTGACACTTGATTTCATTTTTGTGTCGGAAATACTTCACTGGCTAGAGTAGTTTCACCCATTGCTATTTCCTGACGCACCATCGCAGTCATCTGCTCCCATTGCTCATCTGTTGTGGCAGCAAAACTAGCTTCCCATTTTTGCTCGTCTTTCAACTCATCCAGAAACCGCGATGCGATTGCATCTTGTTGTTCGGGCGGAAGTTGTTGGATTTGAGCGATCGCCTGTTGCAGCAGTTTAGTCATAGGTTTATCGCATTGACACTCCCATCGCGCTTAAGCGAGGGATTCTTGGTTCACTGACTCAAGTTGTCTTGACAGGTATTGCTACCAACCAAAATAGAGCTTAAATCTCCCCAAGCGTTTAGGTCTGACGACCAGCTTCCGATATGCCCTATCGTAGCTTTTTTGAGTATATTTAATGCCGCCATTTTGTCTCTATCTTCCACATATCCGCAGGAACAAACATGAGTTATAACTGATAGAGACTTTTGGATTAACCGACCACAATTAAGGCATTCTTGACTTGTATAGGCGGGATTAATAGCAATAGTTAGCCTGCCGTATTTAATGCCAAAATACTCTATCCATTTTCTCAATTGTGACCAACCAGCATCATTGATACTCTTAGCTAGTTTTCGATTACGCACAAGGTTCTTGACTTTTAAATCGACCTGGGCTATCAAGTCGTTTGACTGAATTAAACGGAGTGCCAATTTTTTAGCAAACTCTTCTCGTTGCCTACTTACTTTTAAGTGTCCCTTAGCGTATTTTTGACTAGCTTTTTTGTAGTTATTAGACTGCTTTTTGGGCTCTTCGTTACTCTTTATGCTAAATCAACAGAATGGTAGAATTTGCCCGAAAAACTCAATGGCAAATACGGCTCATCTACTACCCACCTTACCATAGTAAATATAATCCCATTGAACGGTGTTGGGCTGTCTTAGAGAACTATTGGAATGGGGCAATTTTAGATTCAATTGATGCGGCTCTTAATTGGGCTTCTAACATGACTTGGAAGGGGATAAAACCTAAGCGTGCATTTGGTAGAAGGAACTTATGAAAAAGGGGTGAAGGTTTTGGCTAAAGAACTAGAACAATTGCAACCTTTCAACGCAGCGTTCTGAAACTTTGCCCAAATGGGATGTGACGGTTCTGCCCTCCTAGCTGGCATCTTATTTTTACGCAAGTCCCTTAACTCAACTGATTGAAGTTCGGACTCAACTATCTAACCTGACTTTTAAAAAGCCTGATGATTTTCCCTCACCAGAAATTTACCGTCAACAACTTAACGAAGTTACCGCAAAAGCAAAAGAAATAGAGGATAAAATCGGTCGTCGTAGTGCCGAATTTCGTAGCCTATCCCAACCCATTACCCTGGAAGGTATTCAAAAGCTAATTCCTGCTAATGCTGCTTTAGTTGAAATAGTCCGCTATCAACCTTTTAATCCTAAAGCGCCTGAAAATAAACGTTTTGGCAATCCTCGTTATGCTGTTTATATTCTCTATCCTAATGGTGACATCAAAGCCAAGGATTTAGGGGAAGCCAAACCGATTGACGACAAATTAATTTACTTCCGTGACAATCTTGCAGACGCACAAACTCCTCTCCCTCAACTGCAAAAATCAGCGCGTCAACTTGATGAGATATTGATGCAGCCTATCCGTCAATTATTAGGCAATACTAAAACAATTCTGCTTTCTCCTGATGCTGCACTTAATTTAATTCCTTTTGAAGCTTTAGTAGATGAAAATAATCAATACTTAGTGGAAAATTATCATATTACCTATCTCACTTCTGGACGAGATTTACTGCGCCTTAAAGATAAATTTGCCAGTCAACAATCGCCGCTCATTGTAGCTGATCCTTTCTATGGTAAAGCAGGGGAAAAAGTCGCTCTCACTCGTTCCATCGACCTGTCTGAGTTTACTTTTCCCGGTCTTCCGGGTACAGAGGAAGAAGCTAAAGCGATTAAAAATATCTTACCTCAAGCCACTGTTTTAACTGGTTCTCAAGCCACAGAAAACGCGGTTAAACAAGCGAAAAAACCGAATATTCTCCACATCGCTACTCATGGTTTTTTTAAACCGGAACGTAATCCGGGCGAACGCAATTCGCCCCTACAAGGTGAACGTAATGTGGTTGAGAATCCTTTATTGCGTTCTGGGTTAGTTTTAGCAGGAGTTACAATCGGTCAAAGTGCAGGAGATGATGGGGTTTTAACTGCTTTAGAAACTACCAATTTAAACTTAGTCGGAACCAAATTAGTTGTCCTTTCTGCTTGCGATACGGGGAAAGGAGATATTAAAATCGGTCAGGGAGTTTATGGATTGCGCCGTGCTTTAGTTATAGCAGGTAGTGAAAGCCAATTAATTAGCCTTTGGAAAGTATCTGATGACGCAACTAAAGATTTAATGGTCGCCTATTATGGACGCTTACAAAAAGGAGAAGGACGCAGTGAAGCTTTACGACAAATTCAACTAGGAATGCTCAAGGGTGAGAAGCAAAAACATCCTTTTTATTGGGCAAGTTTTATTCCTTCTGGTGATGCAACTTCGATGAAATTTGACTGATGAAGGGTGAGGAGTTAAACTTAGTGGTAAGATTATTGGTATCACAAACAATTACTAGGAGAGTCACACAATGGCAACATTTACAGAAAACGACCTCAAAGAATTAAAAGACTTTATTGTAGGACAATTCAAAGAAGTTAATGACAAAATAGACAAGTCATCTGAACAACTTAATGGCAAAATAGACAGATTATCTGAACAACTTAATAGCAAAATAGACAAGCTATCTGAAGAAGTGAATAACTTAAGAGTTGACCTAGCAAATGTTAAAGGAGAATTAACAGGCGTGAATAAACGACTAGATAACTTGGAATTTACTAATCGAACCATCTTTGTTGCTATTGTTGCTGCACTAATGGCAGGATTAGTTAAGTTATTTTTACCAAACCTTCCTACTAATCCTTAACTGTGATTCAAAAAGAAAACGGGTTTTTTGAAAAAACCCGTTTTCTGAAATCGAATTCAAAATAGGAAATAGCGCTGGGCCATGGGTAAAACCGTAGCCGGTTCACAGATTAATAATTCCCCGTCAGCACGCACTTCGTAGGTTTCGGGATTAACTTCCATGCGCGGTAAAGCGTCATTCAGCTTCATACTAGCCTTACTGATATTGCGCGTATTCGACACGGCTACGGCGGTTTTTTTCAGCTTTAACTTCTCAGGAATGCCCGCTTTCATAGCATATTTAGAAACAAATGTCAAGGAAGTTTTGGCGATCGCACCGCCAAAAGAGGCAAACATGGGACGCATATAAACCGGTTGGGGTGTGGGAATACTGGCATTAGCATCGCCCATTTGCGCCCAGGCGATTAAACCGCCTTTCAGGACAATTTCCGGTTTTACGCCAAAAAATGCCGGTTTCCAGAGAACCAAATCGGCTAATTTGCCCACCTCGATGGAACCGACATAATCGGAGACACCATGGGTAATAGCAGGATTAATCGTATATTTAGCAATATATCGTCTTGCCCGCAGATTATCATTCTCGCCCGTTTCCCCAGTCAGTCTGCCCCGTTGTACCCGCATTTTGTGGGCAGTTTGCCAAGTGCGGATAATTACTTCTCCCACCCGTCCCATAGCTTGAGAATCGGAGGAAATGATGCTAAAAGCCCCTAAATCGTGGAGAATATCCTCGGCGGCAATAGTTTCGCGGCGGATGCGGGATTCGGCAAAGGCCACATCTTCGGGAATACTCCGGTCTAGATGATGACAAACCATCAACATATCAAGGTGTTCCTCTAAGGTATTCGTCGTATAGGGACGAGTGGGGTTAGTAGAGGAGGGTAAAACGTTCATTTCCCCGCAAACCTTAATAATATCGGGAGCATGACCACCACCAGCCCCTTCCGTGTGGTAGGTGTGAATGACGCGATTTTTAAAAGCGGCGATAGTAGCCTCAACAAAACCGGCTTCATTGAGAGTATCGGTATGAATCGCCACCTGCACATCGTACTTATCGGCCACGCTTAAACAGGTATCAATGGCTGCCGGAGTGGTTCCCCAATCTTCATGGAGTTTTAAGCCAATTACCCCCGCTTTTACCTGTTCCGCTAGTCCTTCCGGCTGACTGCTGTTGCCTTTACCCAAAAAACCCAAATTCATCGGGAAAGCTTCGGCGGCCTCTAGCATTCGATAGATGTTCCATTCTCCCGGGGTGCAGGTGGTGGCATTAGTTCCCGTCGCAGGTCCGGTCCCGCCACCAATCATCGTGGTAATCCCCGACGCAATCGCTGTCTCAATTTGTTGGGGACAGATAAAATGAATATGGGCATCAATCCCCCCTGCTGTCAAAATCATCCCTTCCCCGGCTAATGCCTCGGTAGCAGGACCGATAATAATATCGACATTATCTTGAATGTGAGGATTGCCCGCTTTACCGATTTTATAAATTTTGCCGTCTTTAATGCCCACATCGGCTTTAACGATGCCCCACCAGTCGAGAATTAGGGCATTAGTAATCACCAAATCCACCGCCCCATCTTCCCTAGAAATGGGGGATTGGCCCATACCATCGCGAATTACTTTACCGCCGCCGAATTTTACCTCATCGCCGTAGGTGGTGAAATCTTTTTCGACTTCGATAAATAATTCCGTGTCCGCCAGGCGAACTTTATCTCCGACGGTGGGGCCGTAGGTTTCTGCATAGGTGCGGCGATCGATGCGATAATTCATAGGGGTAATTCTCTCAAATCGACATTGATTATAAGCTGTCAAGCATTTAAATTGCTTGTTGAGACGAGGCAAGAGGCAACCCCCCCGACGTCGGGGGGGCAAGGGGGGGTCAGCTAATCTAAGGATAGGCAGTTAAGATACGTCTTAGCTTACGATCGATTTTCCGGCAATTATCGCTTTTTGGGGATTTTCTTCCATTTTTAATCTGGCTCGTTTTCGAGGATTTCTTTGGCTTTCAGTAAAGCTTGGCGATGTTCTTCGGTGACGGTGGGATATTTTAAACCAAGGGATTCGAGGGTGTGATAAATAACCGCCCCCACAGCTAAACGGGTAAACCATTTGCGATCAGCCGGGATAATATACCAAGGAGCCCACTCGGTACTGGTATGATTGAATACCTCCTCGTAGGCTTTCGTGTAATCATCCCAAAAAGCCCTTTCTTTGACATCATTTTCGGAAAACTTCCAGTTTTTTTCGGGGCGATCAATTCTTTCTAAAAATCGTTTTTTCTGTTCTTTTTTAGAAACATTGAGAAAGAATTTCAGAACAATAATCCCATTATTAACCAGATATTTTTCAAAATTATTAATCTCCTCAAAACGTCGCTGCCAAACTTTCTTAGTTCTGTCTTCCGGGGGGAGTTTTTGCCGTTCCAATAAATCTTGATGGACGCGCACGACTAATAATTCTTCGTAGTAGGAACGATTAAAAATACCGATACGACCCCGCTCCGGTAAAGCTTTATAATATCGCCAGAGATAATCGTGGTCTAGTTCTTCGGCCGAGGGAACTTTAAAGCTAAATACCTGACAGCCTTGGGGATTTAAACCCGACATAACGTGTCTAATCGTACCATCTTTACCCGCCGCATCCATGGCTTGCAGATTAATTAACAGAGCATAGGTATCCTGGGCATAAAGTTTATCTTGAAACTCGGCCATTTTTTCGATCCCCTGTTGCAGCAGCAGCGTGGCATCTTCTTTGGTAATGTAGTCTGGCTTAAACCGGGCATCGTAATCTTTGTGCAGAGAAATTTCTTTACCCGGTGGCACGATTAACGATTGTAAAAATGCTTGGCGATCAATTTTGCTGACCATGCTCTTCTCCTTGATTATTTTGACCCCTAAAATTACATTGTAGCACTTTTGCTCGGAAAATATCTAACTCTTTCACCGGCGAGTCAAGGATGAACTGGCAGAAATGACCTAGAAACAAGTATATTTAAATATTCGATTTTAGCTACTCCTCATCTGACGAGAAAGTAAAGAACAATTTTTGGGCGATCGCAAATTCGGTAAACTGTCGCACTTCGGGAGGTTGAAAAGCTAAAACTATCTCACTACTGGGAATTCCTACGCGCATTAATTCCGTGGCGATACCTGCTTCTGTCCAATCTTCTTCAATATAAATTTTGTCATTTTTTAGACGAAGATAAACGGAAATAGCTTTAATTCGTTTGCCATTTTTCCAGCCAATATTAAACCAAATATATTGGCTTCTGTCATCGTCAAATATCAATATTTCGTCCATGTCTTGTCGGGTACTTGTGAGGAAATTTCTGCATATTCTGTGAGAATTTTCTTGATTATGTTTTGATAATAATTTAGTTTATCTATTGAACGATTTTCTCCTGATTAATATCAACAATTAACCATAAAACTTGATACTTTTGCAAGATTATTTGTATGGCAGCTTGAGCGAAAAACTTTTCATAAATTTCTTGTCCGATTAAAAAAATAAAGAAATTAATACATACAAGATATTTATTACAATTTCAACAATTAATCTCGAAAATTGTCCGAACCACAGGTAAGACATGTACCATCATCAGGATCTATGACATTACCCAGACAATCTTCAGCTGTGCAATCTTCCCGCAATACTTCATAAGATTCATTACATACAAGGCAATAAATAGTGTTGCTAGTTGGTTCATTAGGTATTAGTTGAGCTAATCTTGGAATCTGTTCGTCTTCGTAATCTTCCCTAAAACCACTATAACAACTAGGACAGAAATAACGTCTTGTTTTTTTATTAAAATTAAAATATTTATTATTTTCTGAAGTTGTTAATAAATCAATTACAAGGTTTATTTCTAAAGCCAGCCAATTATATAATTCTCTGGTTTCAGAGCTATATAGAACAGATTCAGGTTCATTTTGAATGAATTGTCCTCGAATTTTTATCCACGAGTTTGGCTCTATCAAATAATGACAAATTTCTAGAATTTCAACAAACAGATTTTTAGTTTTTATATATAATTCAGGATCTACAGTGTGCATAATTATATTTCGCTTGCTTCTCAAATCTTCAAATCTTTGTCGAAAGTTATCTGGTAATCGACCAGTCGATACGGTATTATAAACTTTGACTAAATCCTGTGCATCAATTGTTTTAAATTCACTAAAACGGATATTGCGCTCATGAGATTTACTGGGATAATTACTCGGATCTCCTGAAATTAGTAAATACGGGCTAACTGTAGCAATATGACCTTTTAAGAGAAATTCGGTTCCTTGTTGAATAAGGGAAAGGGCTGTACTCAATGGACGTTGTGCTTGTTTCCAATATTGCTCAGATGACAATTGATCGATTACTTCTTCATTCTCATCGCTATAATACACATTATAAAAATATTCCGCATTCTTAAGTTTTGTAGATAAACTTATCAGCGTATCCCAAGCCAGATTTAAAAAATCAATGCCAGCGGATTTAAAATCATCTCCAGTCGGTACATCTATAATCATAATTTTTCGTACTCACTTTTATCATTTCATTTAAGGCGATTTATTGGTAAATGAGATTGTGTGGCTTTTCATCCCGCTCAAAATGATAGCGAACTTTTTTATTGTGTGGCTTGTACCCGAACTAAACTTGACTATACTTTGTGAGCCTCCGCATAAATCCGTAAAGCGGCGGACATTTTTTGTTCACAATCCTCGCCCTGTGATTGAAACCAAGCTAGGGTTTCGGGATCTACTTGAACAAGAACATTTACTTTCTCTACAGGTTTCCACCACCGCGATTTACTAAAAAACTCCTCGGTTAAGGGCGGAATATCGGATGTGTCGATTTCCTCTTCCGTAAGAGCGTCAACTTTCTCCCAATTCGTCTCGGAGGTATTGTTCATATCGTTTTCGTTCATAGGGTAAAGCTTTACGAAGTGAAATAATACGAATTGTATCTCTACTCGGTTCTGTAAAAACGACAACTACCACTCGGCCATCGAGCGTACCGATTCCTATCAATCGATCTTCGCCATAATTTTCTCGTTCGTCAAGGGAAACTCGAATGGGATGTTCAAATATCCGCTGCGCGTCCGCGAAGTCTAGATCGTGCTTGATGATATTCGCTCGGTTCTTTTGTCGATCCCACTCGAATTTCATATTTTTATTTTATCGAGTTGTCATTCCGTATATCGAAAAAAATCCTATAATTGTCGAAAATTCGATCGTTAGAGGGGTCATCTTGATCGAAATCAAAAGAAATCTTTCGCCTCGATCGAAATGACCCATAACCGGTCAACTAACTCAAAACACCAGAAGGAATCCCTAAAATATCCTCAATCTTAGGTAAATCTTCTAGGGGAATTACCCGGCCTTCATCCTCAAAACCAGCGATTTCATTAAAGTTCAAATAGCGGTATAAATCGCCAGCAAAAGGATTAATTTTCTCGGTGACAATTGCCAGGTATTCCTCAACGGTGGGAATGCGTCCCAGCAGCGCACAAACCGCCGCTAATTCGGCGGAACCGAGATAGACTCGCGCATCTTTTCCCATGCGATTATTGAAGTTACGAGTCGAGGTAGAAAATACCGTCGCTCTGTCTTCAACCCGCGCTTGATTACCCATACAAAGGGAACATCCAGGCATCTCGGTGCGCGCCCCAGAAGCGGCAAAAATGCCGTACATTCCCTCATCGCGCAATTGTTTTTCATCCATGCGGGTGGGGGGACAAATCCACAGTTTAGCCTTAGCAACTCCTGCCCCTTCTAATATCTTAGCAGCGGCGCGATAATGACCAATATTAGTCATACAAGAACCGATGAACACCTCATCAATTTTATCCCCGGCGCATTCCGACATTAACTTGATATTATCGGGGTCATTGGGTGCGGCAACAATTGGTTCTTTAATCTCGTTTAAGTTGACGGTGATAATATCCGCATATTCGGCATCCTTATCCGCCTCCATCAGAACGGGATTAGCTAACCATTGTTCCATTTTTGCTACCCGACGCAGGATAGTTTTGGCATCACTATAACCCCGGGCCGCCATATTCTTTAACAGGGCCACATTAGAGCGTAAATACTCCGCCACTGTCTCGGTACTTAACTTAATCGTACAACCGGCGCAGGAACGTTCCGCCGTGGCATCGGTTAACTCAAAAGCCTGTTCTAATTTCAAATCCGGCAGCCCTTCCATCTCCATAATGCGACCGTTAAAAACATTTTTTTTGTTCTGTTTTTCCACGGTTAATTTACCCTCTTGGATGGCAACGTAGGGAATAGCATTAACAATATCGCGCAGAGTCACACCGGGTTGTAATTCCCCCGTAAAACGCACTAAAACCGATTCCGGCATATCCAAAGGCATTACTCCCAAAGCGGCGGCAAATGCCACTAAACCCGACCCCGCAGGAAAGGAAATTCCCAGGGGAAAACGAGTATGAGAATCGCCGCCAGTCCCCACCGTATCCGGCAATAACATCCGATTTAACCAGGAGTGAATAATGCCATCTCCCGGACGTAAAGCCACCCCACCCCGGGTAGAGAAAAAGTCCGGTAATTGGTGATGAGTTTGAATATCAACTGGTTTGGGATAGGCTGCCGTGTGACAGAAACTCTGCATGACTAAATCAGCGCTAAAACCTAAACAGGCTAACTCTTTTAACTCGTCTCTGGTCATCGGACCGGTGGTATCCTGAGACCCTACCGTAGTCATAATTGGGTCACAGGAAGTACCCGGCCGCACCCCGGGTAAACCGCAAGCTTTGCCGACCATTTTTTGCGCTAGGGTGTAACCTTTACCCGTGTCACTAGGCATAGTGGGACGGGTAAATAGGGTACTAGCCTCAAGTCCCAAGGCGTGACGGGTTTTATCGGTGAGACTGCGACCGATTAAGAGGGGAATACGACCGCCGGCGCGCACTTCATCCAGAATTGTCTCAGGTTTGAGGCTAAAAGTGCTAATAGTTGCGCCCGCTTCGTTGGTGATTTTGCCTTCGTAGGGATAGATTTTAATCACATCCCCCGTGTTCATTTGGCTAACATCGCATTCAAGCGGTAAAGCGCCGGAATCCTCGGCCGTATTAAAGAAGATAGGGGCGATTTTACTGCCTAAAATATAGCCACCAGCACGTTTATTAGGCACAAAGGGAATATCATCGCCAATATGCCAGAGAACCGAGTTAATTGCCGATTTTCGGCTGGAACCAGTCCCGACCACATCCCCCACATAGGCGACCGGATGGCCTAATTTTTTCAATTCGGCAATGGTTTCTAAGGACCCGGGTTGACGGGTTTCTAACATTACCAAGGCATGAAGGGGAATATCAGGCCGGGTGGTGGCATGGGGAGCGGGAGATAGGTCATCTGTATTGGTTTCTCCCGGGACTTTGAAGACGGTGACGGTAATTTCTTTAGCAAGTTTCGGTTTAGCGATAAACCAAGCGCCATTGGCCCAAGCATCGATAACCTGTTTAGCATAGGGATTGGTGTCGGATAATTCCAAAACCTCGTTAAATGCGTCGAATACTAGCAGGGTTTTACTTAAAGCGCTGGCAGCAGCGGCGGCGATATTAATATCTCTGGATTTCAGCAGTTCAATCAGAGAATGAACGTTATAACCACCGACCATGGTTCCCAGTAAGCTAACCGCACCCTGGGGGGAGATAACGTTAGATTTTATTTCACCTTTGGCAATTCCTGTTAAAAATCCCGCTTTAACGTAGGCCGCTTCATCAACTCCGGGGGGAACACGGTCACGCAGCAGGGTCAGCAATTCTCCCTTGAGTTCTTCGGGCGGATTTTTGAGTATTTCGCATAATTCCGCCGTTTGTTGAGCATTGAGGGGAAGGGGAGGGATACCTAATTTCGCTCGGTCGGCAACGTGCTGATGATACGCTTCTAACATAGGTCTATTTTCTCCTAGTCTTCACTTGTGACGGTTTCTTCCTAGGTTAATGGATTTTTGCTAGTCTCGGAATTTCTCGGTTAGCGAGACATGACTTTATTGTGCGATTTCCATAAAATGAGAAAATAGCGATCGATTGACTATATTAAGGCGTAGATAATGGCTATCACCGATTCTGATCTAGATTTAGCACAATATATCGACCATTCTCTCCTCATCCCCACCGCCACCAGTGAACAATTAGAGGCTTACTGTCAACAGGCTGATCAATATCTTTTTCCCACCGTCTGCGTTTATCCCGCTGCCGTTAAGCAAGCTGTGCAGTTACTCCACGGCAAAAAAACTTTAGTTTCTACCGTGATTGGTTTTCCCGCAGGGGCCACTACCTCCGCAGTTAAACGTTATGAGGCTTTAGAAGCCGTAGATAATGGTGCTAAGGAGTTAGAGGTGGTTATTAATCTCGGTTGGCTAAAAGATGGGAAATCTGAGCAATTATTCCAAGAAATTGCTAGTATTTGTCAGGAAACCGGCCAGACAGTGAAAGCGATTCTGGAAACCTCGCAACTGACGGACACCGAGAAACGTTTAGCGGCGGAAATTTGCATGGATGCAGGAGTCAGTTACCTAAAAACCAGTACCGGCTGGTTTGGAGGTGCAACGGTTAGCGATGTCAAGTTTCTCAAGGAAATTAGCAAAGGCCGGGTAGGAATTAAAGCATCCGGCGGAATTCGCACCCTAGAACAAGCGATCACTCTTATCCGGGCCGGGGCCACCCGTCTGGGAACTTCCCGCGGTGTCGATTTAGTCCGTCAGCAAAAAGCTGCCTTTGAGGAGTAATACTAAATCCTGTTTAAAAGAACGTAGGTTGGGTTGAAGCATGAAACCCAACGCCCACTCATGTTACGCTACCGCTAACCCATTCTACAAATAATTGTGCCTCCCTACTTACTAAATCCTGTTTAAAAGGTATAGGAAAGTGGGGTGTGGGGTGTGGGGAAGTGGGGAAGTGGGGAGAATAAATAAAAAATAATCTCCTGACTCCTGAATCCTGACTCCTGAATCCTGTCTCCTGAATCCTGTCTCCTGAATCCTGAATCCTGACAGCTAAAATGATGACTGACATTCAATAAAAATAAGGAGGTTTATTTGCCGATAATTCGCTGTGGTAATCGAGAATTTAGAGATATTCAAGGGATTGTTTTTGATAAGGACGGTACGCTAGAGGATTCGCGGGCTTTCTGGTACGATCGAGCTATAGCCCGGATACAAGCCATTGAATCGCAAATCCCTGGTTTAGAGTCTTTATTAACTAAAACTTTCGGTATTGGGGCAAATAGTCTCAATCCTGCTGGTTTAATGGCAGTGGGCAGCCGCAGAGATAATCATATCGTCGCTGCCGGTTGTATTGCTTCCACCGGCCGGGATTGGTTAACGGCAATGGCGATCGCAAAAGCGGCCTTCCAAGCGGCCGATGAAAAGGTTCCCCCCCGCTTAAATCCCCTCTATCCCCAATGTTTAGAAGTAATTCGTTATCTGCACGCGGCCGGTTTACAATTGGCGATTCTTTCCTCCGATACCACAGCACGAGTTGAGCAATTTGTCAAGGAAAATCACCTATTAAATTATATTAAAATTGCCCAGGGCTGCGATCGAGGTTTAAGTAAACCCGATCCCTTATTATTGCAAGAAACCTGTCAAGCTTTGGGGACCGCAGTGGACAAAACCCTGATGGTGGGGGACACTAGGGCCGATTGGGAAATGGCTAAACAGGCAAAATCAGCAGCTGCGATCGCAATTAGTTGGCAACCAGAAAACCATCAAGATTTACAATTAGCTGATGTGGTCATTAGAGAACTTACTGCCATCTCGGTTATCAGTTATCAGTTATGATTTTAGCTGTCAGGAGACTCCGAGACAGGTTTTAGGTGTTGGGGTTTTGGGGTTTTGGGGTTTTAGTTCAATTTCCCCATTTCCCCACTTCCCCACTTCCCCACTTCCCCTCCCCATTTCCCCACCTCCCCATTTCCCCATTTCCCCACTTCCCCACTTCCCCACCTCCCCACTTCTCAATTCATAATTCCCTCTATGCTAACAATTGCCTTACCGAAGGGTGCTTTACTAAACGAAAGTATCCAAATATTTCAGAAAATTGGCTTAGATTTTAGTGCCTTTCTTGACTCAAAAAATCGCCAATTACAGATTACCGACCCCACTAACCAAGCGAAAGCGTTATTAGTCAGAGCCACAGATGTACCAGTTTATGTAGAATACGGTCAGGCACAATTAGGCATCGCCGGTTATGATGTTTTATCAGAAAAATCTCCCGATGTGGCTAATTTAATTGACCTAAAATTTGGTTACTGTCGGATGTCGGTAGCTGTCCCTGCTGATAGTCCCTATCAAAGTCCCTTAGATATTCCCCATCACGGTAAAGTTGCCTCAAAATTTGTCAATTGTGCTAAGGATTATTTTCGTCGTTTGGATATTCCCGTCGAGATTATACCTCTCTATGGTTCCGTAGAATTAGGCCCGATTACGGGGATGTCAGAAGCGATAGTTGATCTAGTGTCCACCGGTCGAACTTTACGCGAAAATGGTTTAGTAGAAATTGACGAATTATTTGCTAGTAGCGCTCGATTAATCGCCCATCCTCTCAGCTATCGACTAGACCGCAATCAGATTTATAACTGGGTAGAAAAGCTCAGAGAAGCAACTAAATCAATGGCAAAAGTTTAAGGAAAATATAGGTTAGTTTGGGGCAGTATTTCCCCCTAACCTAATTGTTTTAAGAGCAAACCAATAAGCGCACCAGCCAGAATTAACCAAGTAGAATTAACCTGAAAACGTAGTAAAAGAATACCAGAGACAAGAGATAGAATGATAGCCAATAAATTAAAAGGTAAATTCCCGTAGGGTTGTAACCAAGTAGCTAGAGCTAAATTAAAAATTACCGCTACCATTAAAGCCACGGCACTAGCATTAATTGCATCTAAAAAAGCACCCGCCCAAACCGATTCTCTCAGCTTAGGAATAAGAGGATTAAGTAATAAAACAAAGATAAAAGAAGGAAAGAAAATCGCTAGAGTCGCCACAATTGCCCCCGATACTCCTAATATTTGATAACCGATAAAAGTGGCTGTGGATAACACCGGACCGGGGGTAAATTGACCGATAGCAATAGCATCTAATAATTGTTGTCGGGTTAACCATCCTTTCCCCTGCACTAAATCCGCTTCTAAAAAGGCAACTAACACATAACCACTACCAAATAAAACACTACCCACCTTGAGAAAAAATAGCCCTAATCCTGTTAATGTCGGTGGGATATTGCTAGGAGTAGCAACCGCCGTCGCACCGCCTATTCCTGCCACAATCAGGGGTAAAGTAGCGAATTTTTTTAGGATAAACATCCCGATAATTCCCCCTAACAGTAAAGCGATAATTTCATTTAAACCTAAGATTAATAATCCAATAACTCCCAATCCGATGAACAGTAATTGACGGGTTTTCAGTGCCTTTTTACCTAAGCGCCAGAGTGCCTGAAAAATCACCGCAATTACTACCGGTTTAATGCCGGCAAAAATCGGGGCCACATCGGGTAAAGTCCCGTAGGTAGTATAAATCCAAGCTAGAAAACCCGTAATTAACACCGCAGGAGTGATAAAACAAACCCCGGTGATTATTAAACCCGCTAAACCACCAAAAATATAACCGATATGAATAGCCATTTCCGTGGAATTAGGACCAGGAATCAGATTAGTTGCCCCCACCAAATCGAGAAATCGTTCCTTAGTCATCCAACCGCGACGCTTAACCACTTCTTCCTCCATTAAAGCGATATGGGCAGCCGGACCACCAAAACCGATAATGCCGATTTTGAGAAATAAAAGGGCAAGTTGCGAGAGATTGGGAGGCGATGAAGTCAGCATTTTCTGATTACCAATAGTTTTTCTAGAGTCAAGTTTATATCCAAGAATATAGGCTTAAGTGGGGAATCATATAATAGCGGGGGCGAATGCAATTCGCCCCTACAATCATATGATTGCACCAATGGTAGGGGCGCATCGCGTGCGCCCAAATGGTATGAGATGTACCCGTTTTACACAAACCCAATTATAAGTATTTAATGCTCCCGTTCAAGTAAATTTGATACAAAAAAAGTTAAGAAAACTTTATAAATAATATTGATTAATTTGTTTATAATAGACCCCATTAATGCCCACTGAAACCCATCAGCACCCCCCTTATTAAGGGGGGCAAGGGGGGATCAAACCTTACTAAGGTTAGTCAACAAACCATAAACAATAATCAATTATCACAATCGATTTTTGTCTATACCAAAAAAACTCTATGGACAGCTTGCCGCCTAACACTAACCAGAACGTAGGTTGGGTTGAAGCATGAAACCCAACGCCCGCTCATGTTACGCTACCGCTAACCCATCCTACAAATAATTGTGCCTCCCCACTTAAATCATAAACAATAATCAATTATCACAATCGATTCTAATCTATACAAAAAAAACTCTATGGACAGCTTACCGCCTAACACTAACCAATTTTCAGATACTCAAGAGCCAGCAGCGAGTCCATCTCAGCGCCAAGCAGTGCCAGTCAATTATGAGTACAGCCTCAATCTGCCGGAATTACTCAACCAGCTTGACCTCTCGGTGTTGATTTCCACCTACCAAGCGGGACGAGTGGCCAGCATTGGCACTTATCAAGGACAAATGCGGGTGAGTTTCGCCCATTTTGACCAAGCGATGGGTTTAACCCGAACCGCTACTGGAATTGCTGTGGGCGCTCGTCAGGCAATTTGGAATTTACCCGCTAATCGAGAGATTGCCCCCCAGATTAAACCGGAAGGGGAACAGGATATTGCTTTTTTAGCTCGTTCTTCTCACCTCACCGGCCCGATTATGGGTCATGATTTGGCTTTTGGCAGTAATCGCCTTTGGGTGGTCAATACCCTATTTAACTGTCTGGCAACCATCGAAGGAAATTGGAGTTTTCTCCCCCAGTGGAAACCGCCCTTTATTACCGATTTAGTCCCCGGGGACCGCTGCCACCTCAATGGCTTGGCTATGGCTGAAAATAGCGGCACTCCCGTATATGTAACGGCATTGGGGGAAACCAACGAGGAAAGCCTCTGGCGAGAGAATAAAGCTCAAGGGGGATGCTTAATTGATGTGCCGAGGGGAGAGGTGATTCTGCGGGGTTTAGCCATGCCCCATTCTCCCCGTCTTTACCAGGGTAATCTCTATTTCCTCAATTCCGGTTATGGAACCTTGAACCGTTGGCATCCCCAAACTGGTAGCACAGAAATCATCGCGGAATTGCCCGGTTTTACCCGGGGTTTGGACTGTTGGGAAGGTCACGCCTTTGTCGGGTTGTCTCAAATCCGAGAAACGGCGATTTTTGGCGGTTTACCCCTGGATGAGCGGCGTAATCAATTGCGGTGCGGGTTGGCTATTGTCAATCTAGCTACCGGTCAACTGGTGGCGACTTTTTGGTTCAATAGCGGCGTGGAGGAGGTTTTCGCCATCTCTGTGCTGCCGGGCTACCGCAACCCGGCGCTAATTGGACCGGATACCGACCTCGACGACACTCAATCGGTGTGGATGGTGCCTTCTTTAGGGGCTTAATTGTTTAATTTTCACCCTATTATTCAGGAAAAAATCATGTCAACGCCTTTTTTAGTTAAGGATATCTTCCCCGGTTCCTTTGGTTCCGACCCCCTTTATCTGACGGCATTATATAGTTTTACCAATAAATGTCAGAACAAAGATGTAGATGTAGGTTGCTCTAATGGGAAGTTTTGTGACGACAAGTAGCATTGATGATATTTATGGGGAATAATAGATTTAGATGAGTGCCTAACTTTCCAATTGGTAGCGACTTGCCATGAACCCAACAACCGCCAATTATGATGAACCCTGGAAAGAAGCATTAACCGAGTATTTTGAGTCGTTTTTACATTTCTTCTTTCCCGAAGTTCACCAACTAATTGATTGGACAAAAATTCCCGAATCCCTAGAAAAAGAACTCAAACGGATTACCGCTTCAGCAAAGACAAAAAAACGTTTCGCTGACAAACTCTATAAAGTCTGGTTACTCAGGGGTGAAGAAGTC
>NZ_JADBVM010000245.1:0-22546 GCF_020244875.1 Microcystis sp. M44BS1 | reverse complement strand
GAACTCAAACTAGAAAAAACAAGAGTGTGTCATACGCTCAAACCCATTGAATATAATGGAAGAACGGAAGAACCCGGTTTTGACTTTCTAGGATTCAATATCAGGCAATACCCAACAGGAAAACATAAATCTGGGAAAACAAGTGGGGGAAAAGGATTAATTGGTCACAAAACCCACATTAAACCCAGCCAAAAGGCAGTTAAAGCCCACACAGAAGCGATTAAAGGTGTAAATAAAAAACACAAAACAACACCTCAATCAGCCCTGATTAGTCACCTAAACCCAATCATTAGAGGTTGGGCTAACTACTACTCAGGAGCAGTATCTAAAGATACCTTCAATAAACTAGACTACACAATCTGGTTAATGTTAAGGGCATGGACAGTATCAAGATGCGGTAAAGCGAACTACAAAAAGCTGAGAAATTATTTTAGACCGGGTACAGTTAAACTCAGTAATGGGAAAGAAAGACACGAATCTTGGTTATTTCAAACCAAAGATGGTTATCAATTATGGAAACATAATTGGACACCAATTGTCAGACATACCCTAGTACGCCCCGACGCTTCACCTTACGACGGAAATTGGACTTACTGGGCGACCAGACGAGGACAAGCAATCGACACACCTACAAGAGTAGCCAAACTACTTAAGAAGCAACAAGGCAAGTGTAGCCGATGCGGACAGTATTTTACCCCATCGGATTTAATTGAAGTTGACCACATTCACCCTATCAGCTTAGGCGGAAAGGACGAATACAAGAACCTTCAATTACTACACCGCCACTGTCACGATGATAAATCGGCATCTGATGGAAGCCTAAAATCATCTAATTCGACATCACCCGATGTTAATGCAGATAATACAAGGTCAACAAAAAGATGTCAAGTTGTATCCTTAACAAGGGAACAATCAGACTAGGAGCCGTGTGAGGTGAAAGTCTCATGCACGGTTCTGAATGGGAGGGGAGGTCGGTGACGACCTTCTCGACCCCTAATAGTATGACAGCCTTTTTCTGATCAAGACGAAGTGTAACCTAATTTGCTATGGACGACCGACACCTCGCACCCCACACCCTGCCCCCAGAAAAAATTTTTTCGGCAAACCCTATTTATCCGGTATTGACCTTGAATAGCCATCGTTGCCCCTTGTTTCCTGTCGAGCGGCGAATGATTAATAATTTCTTTGTAAATCGCAAAACAGATAAAAAATTTCTATGAAAAAACTGGCAAAAATTGGCAAGACCAAAAATGCTGATCAGCTTGGAACAACTGAGATAGAGCATCGTCAATCTGGACATTCAAAATGTCACCAACTTGCCGTGATCCCGATGCTAATAGTCAGAGGGAGACTTGCATAATTTCAAAATCTAAGTTAATCTCTCCTAAAAGTCACCTTTAGGTATTTTGACTAAAAAGAAAGTTGCCTAACTTCTACTCTAGCCTCAAGGCTAATGCTGAAAGCTAGAATCATCGGCTTCATCGACTGGCTCTAGCTAACTCTTTACACCACAGGAGGTCTGTTTGAAAGAGACTTTTATCCACAACCCCATGACATCCGCTACCCCAGAACAGAATAGCAATGCTGAGTCTAACCGAGTCCGTTGCTCGGCTGCCCTGCTGGGATTAGCACTCTCTCTGGGAGTACCTAGCCTTCTCAACTCCACCTCAGAATCAGCCCAGGCCGCCAATTCTGTACCTCCGGAATGGGAAGTGATCGACCTGTCCCAAAAAGCCAAAGCTGCGGGTAAAGAACTAAAAGAACCGCAAATAATCCAATCCCAAGCACTTGCTACCGTCAAATTCATCGCCACATCAGTAGTTGACCATCAGGTAAAACCGGGAGAATCCCTGTGGAGTTTAGCCGACACCTATCAAACCACCCCTTCAGCGATCGCTACCCGCAATAATCTCTCCCCCCAATCCGATCTGATTATCGGACAAACCTTAAAAATTCCCACTCCTGAGCAGTTGCCCCCGGCAGCCCCGGCAGCAACTCCTGAGCAGTTGGATAGTTCCTCTGCTAGTCTGCGTCAAACCCGTCAACGTCTCCAAGAAAGTTTGGCCGCCTTGCGAACCGAGGAAACCCCCCATCAGTCCAATTCTGGGGAAACAGTAATCGTTACTGAAACTACCGCTCTCGTTCCCGATAATTCGCCAACTAGCGTCGAGATTCCCGTTATTGCTCCCGAAGAATCCCCTCGACCAACCAGCCAGGTGATCCCGATTCCCGTTCCCACCCCTGAAAGCGATCGCACGATAGCCCCAATTGCCGTTAATCCTCCCTTGACAAGCAGACCGGAAATTCCCAGCGTCGCCCTACGAAATCCGGCTCCTGTGACTGAAATTCCCGCCGTTCCCAATCCTCGGGTCATAATTCCCCCAGAAAATCAAGTTTATCGGGTTCGGCCAGGAGATACCTTAAACACGATCGCTCGCGCTCTCGGCATCACCCCCGCCGAATTAGCCAGGGAAAACGGCATTGACAACCCCAACCGGATTAAAGTTAATCAAACCCTAGTGATTCCCGACCGCTCTGCCAACGCTAGAGTTAATCAAAATCTTACCCCCTTGGTCGCCGATCGCCCTAGATTGTCCTTTAACCCCAGCAATCGACAAAATTTGCCCGCCGCCACCGCCACCACGGGGACGGAAGAATTCCCCGAAAATATCACCGGCAGCTATCGGGAAAGATTGCGCCAAGAGGTGGCTAATCTGCGGGAAACTAACCTTTCGGAAACCCAGAAAAGTATCGCTATTCCCGTCGATAATCCCGCAGAAACCCCCGATGATCGGCAAATAACCCCTAATCCCCAATGGAACGCCCTTCGTTCTCGTTCTAACCAAAGCACCCCCCCCCAGATTATCGGTTCGGCTCCTACCAATGTGGAAGAATATAATGACCGCCTCCGAATTCCCGTCGGCGAAACCGTAGAACCTTCCCTTCCCCCCCTCACTAATCCCGATGAGTATTTACCTAATCCCGCCCCGATTTTTACCGGCTTTATCTGGCCCACTAGAGGTGTGTTAACCTCCGGTTTCGGTTGGCGCTGGGGCAGACCTCATCGCGGCATCGATATCGCCGGTCCAGTGGGTACACCAGTTGTGGCGGCGGCTGCCGGTGAAGTAATCGCCTCCGGTTGGAATTCGGGTGGTTATGGCAATCTGGTGAAACTGCGTCACCCCGATGGTAGCGTCACTCTCTATGCCCATAACAGCCGTCTGTTGGTGCGTCGCGGCGAAACTGTTCAGCAAGGCGAGCCAATCGCCCAGATGGGTAGCACCGGTTTTAGCACCGGCCCCCACCTACATTTCGAGGTTCACCCCTCCGGCCAGGGAGCAGTCAATCCCATCGCTTTCCTGCCAGGCAGACGTTAAAGATACCCCCCAAAGGGAAGATTTTTTCTTCCCTTTTTTGCTCTTGTGCAATTGGGTGATTATGTGTTATGATTGATAACTGTGTAAACAACGGCTTAGTAGCTCAGTTGGTCAGAGCAGGGGACTCATAAGCCCAAGGTCGGCAGTTCAAATCTGCCCTGAGCCATCGCAATCAACCTCCTCTTGGGAGCCTCCTGGCATTTTTTTCGCTCTTGTCGGGCCGAACGGAAGTTCCCCCATACAATCGTTCCCTAAAAAAAACTGTTCCTTGAACCCAGCAAAAATCCCCCCAACACCTGCCCCCCACCAAAGCCCTTTTTTTGATTCTAGGAAATTCGCACCCATAAGTATGGGAAAGGACTTGACTTTATCCGCGGTTTGCGCTATGCTTTTCTTATAATGGGAATCTGTGCAAATTTGTTTATATGCAAATATTCCGATTATGAATAAAATCTTTTAAAAATATTATCTCAAAATCTCCCCACAAAAGCAAGCAAAATTTTGCCGATAATTGTTAAGTTTTGTTAAAAAGAAATACAGAGATCGGCCTTTATCGATGCAGAAGGTATCACCCCCGAACAAAAACAGGATTTGATTCGACTTACTTGCGAATCACCAGCGATTATTTTTTCCCTTGCAGTAAACCAAAACGAATTAAACCCGACTCGTAACCGCGCCGCATTAACCCTAAAGATAAGGCCCCTTGGATAGTAGTATAACCGCTTGCTAACAAACCAGCGATCGCATCTGTGCTGAGGGCCGAATCAATCACCACATCCCAAAAAGCCGCCACCGATAGAGACCAATCATCGGTTTTTAGGTCTTGAAAGCCAACTTCACGGGCAATATCGGCGTATTCTGGCAAAGAAATCACATAGGGCAGACAATAAACCTGATAAATCTCGTTTAATAGTTTAATCTCCCCTTCCGTTAAATTACCGGCCAGGGAAGTGGTGGGACGATGACACCAAGTGGCCATCAAAAAAGTCCCCCCGGGCTGCAAAACCCGATAACATTCCCGCAGAAATTGCCTTTTATCGGGCATATGTTCGCCACTTTCCAAAGACCAGACCAGATCAAAATTATTCTCAGGAAAGGGGGTTTTTAGGGCATCAGCCACACAAAAACTCACTTGTTCCCCTAAATTGAACTCTTGCGCTCTTTGGCTGGCTCTAGCGGCTTGTACCGGGGAAAGGGTAATCCCCACCCCTTGGCTGTGAAATTTTTCGGCCAGATAAAGACTACTGCCACCAATACCACAACCCACATCGAGAATCTGATTAGCGCCGGTGACACCACCCCAAGTTAATAATTCTTCTATTAAATCAATTTGTGCCTGACGGCGATCGAGTTTAATCTTGCCGCCGCGACCGTAGTAACCATGGTGCATATGTTCGCCCCAAATCCTTTCCCATAGTCCACTAGAGGAGTCATAAAAATCAGCAATTCGTTGATAAAGTTCCATGGTGATTTCCTAGTTAAGAGAGGCACTCTTGCCAGAGATTGGCCAGATATGTTATACCAAATCCTGTGGAAAAAGTACGGCAAAGTGGGAAGTGGGGAGCGGGTTTTTAAATTTCGATCTGTTTTACTTTATCTTAATATCATAGGTTCCGATTTTTGCAAGAGGTCTTATGATTAAGACAGGATTAAAACTACTGGCTGTTTTGATTTTTAGTATTTTTATCTTCCATGGGGCGGTCTTGGCCGAGGAAGCAGCCAAGCTATCCGGTTATCAGGCAGATTTAAGCCAAACATCTGTTTCCGGTCTTTCATCAGGGGCCTTCATGACGGCCCAATTCCATGTGGCCTACTCAGATAGGCTGGTGGGAGCAGGTATAATTGCTGGCGGTCCTTTTTTTTGTGTAGGTTCTTACGAGACGGATCCAGAGCAATTTTTCGAGCAAGCGACATCAACTTGCATGAATCCTCTGACTGAGTCAGTAGGACCGGATGGGAAAAGATTATTTAAAAAAGCTCAAGAACTGGCCAAGGCTAACAAAATTGCCGATCTCAACAATTTAAAAGATGATCGAGTCTATCTATTCAGTGGTTCAAGTGATCGCGTAGTTACAACTGTCGTCGTTGACAAAGTAGAAGATTTTTATCAAGCTGCCGGCTTGCCCTCAGAGAATATTAAATACGACAAGAATATCAATGCCGGTCATGCCATAATTGTCGAGGAGTCTAGGGTGTCATGTTCAGATACTAAGTCACCCTTTATAAACGACTGCGATTTCATGCAATCCCATCGGATTTTAGGGCATATTTATGGCAAGTTAAATCCACCGGTTGACTCTAATAGATTAAGTGGCCAGATTATTCGGTTTGACCAGAGCGAGTTTATTGACGGTAAAAAGACGAGTATGAGTCGGGAGGCTTATGTTTATGTACCTGAAGCCTGTAAAAAAGAAAGCTGCAAAGTTCATGTAGCTATTCATGGTTGCAAACAGGGGGCAACGGAAATTGATGATACTTACTACACTAAAACCGGTTACAATGAAATAGCTGATACCAACAGGATAATTGTCTTATATCCCCAGGTTGAACCGTCAGCATTAATCCCTTACAATCCCCAGGGATGCTGGGATTTTTGGGGATATTCCAGTGCAGATGCAGATAATCCCGTCTTTTATACTAGAGAGTCTCCCCAGATGAGGGCAATTGTCGCTATGTTAGAACGGTTGGCCGAACCGCACCCTCAATAATTTAATCTTTTTGCTGGCACAGACAGAGAAATACATTAAGCAGTTTACGAGGAAACTACCATGCAAAACGAGCTAGTTAAACAGTGGATTGACTCGAACAAGTTGGCAATAGAGTCCTTCAAGAATATTACGGCCACTAATGTGAACGCGATCGATGCCATGTTAACAAGTTTTGTTAACCCCAGTGCTTTCGCTGAACTAAGCAAGGGTTATCTAAGCTTGACCAAAGAATTGGGGGAAGTTTATACCGATAGTATTAATGAACTATTTCAAAGCCAACTGAAGCTGGTGAATTTACAGGCAACCTCTGAGTCTTTTCAGGACTTGGGTGAAATTTATGTCAGTTCGATGACCAGTCTTGGACTAAAGCAAGCAGAATTGATGCGCCTGTATCTAGAAACTACAGCCAAATATCTAGAGATATTAAAGAGCGCTCAAAAAGTAGATGATCTATTCAATGTCCAAACCAGTATTTTTAGCGAACTTCAAGAAAAGTTGAAGGGGAATATGCTCGAAACAATGGGAGTTCTTAACTCTATCAATACTGCTCTGGACAATTGGACTCAAAAAAGCCTTGACGCATTCGCATCTGATCAGAGTTAAAAAAACTTGATCTTGCGGGTTATGTCTTTGGCCAAGTTCCCGGGTTGCTGCCCCAAACATATCCCCAACGGCGGGCAAGTGCCAGCGCCGCTGCCTTGGCCGTCGGGGTATCGAGGAAGACTGGCGCAGCAGGAGCATCAGCTAACAGGGCAGCAGCTTGTTATCGCCCTTCCAGAAG
Source organism: Microcystis sp. M44BS1 (assembly GCF_020244875.1). NCBI lineage: Bacteria > Bacillati > Cyanobacteriota > Cyanophyceae > Chroococcales > Microcystaceae > Microcystis > Microcystis sp. M44BS1. Next base: position 15,680 of record NZ_JADBVM010000245.1, on the reverse strand, counting down.
TCCAGGAAGAGCGATAACCCGAAACTCTCGGCAACGGGACAAAACCCTTGAAAGTCTATCAATGGCTAGGTGGGGTGAAGACAATCAAACCCGACAGCAACCCCGAAAATCGTGTCAGAATAGATCAGTGTAGTCACTGATGATCTTTGAGAAAAATATTTATATGTTAAGACGGGACAGCTACGATTTAATCATTGTCGGGGGCGGTATAGTCGGGACCACCCTAGCGGTGGCCTTAAAAAATACAGGATTAAATATCGCTATGATCGAGGAACGCCCCCTAGAGGTGGCCGCCTCCCGTCGTCAAGCTTATGCCCTCTCCTTGATGTCCAGCCGGATTTTTACAGGCTTGGGTATCTGGGATAAAATCTCACCCAGTATCGGTAAATTTCGTCATATTCGCCTTTCTGATGCCGATTTTCCGATTTTTGTCCCCTTTGTGGTCGATGAGCTAAAAACCGATTATTTGGGCTATGTGGGCGAACATCAAGTGATTCTAACGGCCCTGCACAATGCCAGCCAAGATTGCGATCGCATTGACTGGTTATCCCCTGCCAAAGTGTTAGAAGTGGAGTACGGAGCAGAAACAGCCACTGTCACCCTGGAAGAAGCCGGTCAAACCCGAAAAATCACCACAAAATTAGTTATCGGGGCCGATGGAGCCAGATCCGCTATCCGGCAAGGGGCGCAAATTAAAACCAAAGGTTGGAAATATTGGCAATCCTGTGTCGCTTTCACCATTAAACATCAACTCGATCGCAACGATACCGCCTTTGAAAGATTTTGGCCCACCGGTCCGATGGGCATTTTACCGCTCCGGGGTAATCGCTGTCAGATCGTTTGGACAAATCCCCATCAAGAAGCGAAAAAACTGCAAGAAATGCCCGAAGCGGAATTTCTTGACAAATTAGAAGCATATACGGGGGGATTACTGGGAAAAATAGCATTAGTTAGCCCCCGCGCTCTCTTTCCCGTACAGTTAATGCAGAGTGATACCTATGTTAAACCCCGACTGGCTTTAATTGGCGATGCCGCTCACTGTTGTCATCCCGTCGGTGGTCAAGGTTTAAATTTAGGCATTCGCGACGCGGCCGCTTTAGCGCAGGTATTAAAGGAAGCAGCGGAAAAGCAAGAGGATATAGGAGCGCTTTCTACCCTAAAATCCTACGAAAAATGGCGTAGATCCGAGAATTTAGCGATTTTAGGCTTCACAGATTTTCTAGATCGCCTGTTCTCCAATAACTGGCCGCCCATCGTTCTCATCCGTCGTCTCGGATTGGCAATGATGCGCGGTTTTCCCCCGTTGAAATTGTTTGCCCTGCAATTAATGACGGGATTAAAAGGACGTATTCCCCAATTAGCTAGATAGCTGGCCGCTAATTCCGGGGATGGGGGAGAAAGGAAGAAAAAAAAAGCTTGCAAAATGCTGCGATTATCGCTATGATGGTTAAGGTTCAATATCGGGGCGTAGCGCAGCTTGGTAGCGCACTACTTTGGGGTAGTAGGGGTCGTGGGTTCGAATCCCGCCGCTCCGATTGCAGAAAAACAGAGAGTCAGGTAGGGATGCACCTAATCCCTACTTTGTTCTGTTTACTCGAAATTTTCTTAATTTATCAGCGTTTCTGATCCAGTTAGTTCACCATTAGAATCACTGCTTTAGTCGAAAATGTCTCATCAAATATCAGCTTACGGTTCCTGGAAATCACCGATTACCTCCGATCTAATTGTGGCAGCATCGATTAGTTTTGGCGGTGTAACTGTAGATGGAGAAGATATTTATTGGTTAGAAGGCAGACCACAGGAAAAGGGGCGAAATGTTTTAGTTAAATTAAACCCCGACGGCACAACTACAGACATCACTCCAGTGCCTTTTAATGTGCGAACTCGTGTCCACGAATACGGGGGAGGTTCCTATCTAATTGTTGCGGGAATTATCTATTTTTGTAATTTTGCTGACCAAAGAATTTATCGCCAAACTGCTGATAGTTTACCCCAACCTCTAACCCCAGAAAATTCCTGTCGTTATGCGGATTTAATTCTCGATAAATTTGGCAATCGTTTAATCTGTGTTTGTGAAGATCATAGCCAAAAAGAGCGGGAACCAGTTAATAGTATTGTCAGCATCGATGTGGATACGGGAGAAATAAAAACTTTAGTATCTGGCGATGATTTTTATACCTCTCCTCGCCTAAGTGCCGATGGTTCTCGATTAGCTTGGATTAGTTGGAATCATCCTAATATGCCCTGGGATAGTTCTTTTCTCTGGGTGGCCGATATTAATAATCTTTATTTGAGTAATATTCGGGTCATTGCTGGCGGTGAAAATGAGTCAGTGTGTGAACCACGCTGGTCTGCCGATGAACAGTTATATTTTACCAGCGATCGCAATAATTTCTGGAACTTTTATTGCTTTAAACACGATGAACAAATAGAACCAGTTCTCGAACCGATAGAGGCTGAATTTGCCTATCCTCATTGGGTTTTTGGTTTATCTAACTATGGCTTTGCTGGGGAATCAAAGATTATTTGTAGCTATACAAAAGATGGTCGTTGGTATTTAGGAAGTATCGATACTGTTAATCGAGAATTCCAAGAAATTATCACTGCTGATACTAACATTTCTTCCCTACAAGTTAGGGAGAGCAAAATAGTTTTTATTGGCGGTTCTTTCAGGGAAGTAACGGCGGTTATCTCACTGGATTTAGCCACAGGAACGAGAGAAGTCCTCAAATCTTCCAGTAATTTAACCATTTCTAGCGATTATTTCTCGATTCCGGAAATGCTCGCTTTTCCCACCAGTCAGGGACTAACTGCGTATGCTTGGTATTATCCCCCCAAAAACCCCGATTATACCGCCCCCAATGGCGAATTACCGCCCCTTTTAGTCAAAAGTCACGGTGGACCGACGGCTGCGGCGACCTCTAGTTTAAGTCTGCGGGTGCAATACTGGACCAGTCGCGGCTTTGGCTATCTAGATGTCAATTATGGCGGTAGTACGGGTTATGGTCGTCAATATCGTCAGCGTTTGCTGGGAAATTGGGGAATTGTCGATGTGGAAGACTGCATCAACGGGGCAAAATATTTGGTTAATCAGGGATTAGTCGATGGGGAAAGATTGGCAATTTCCGGAGGCAGCGCCGGTGGTTATACAACTTTAGCGGCCTTAACTTTTCATGATACTTTTAAAGCAGGAGCTAGTTATTACGGAGTTAGTGATTTAGAGGTTTTAGCCACCGATACCCATAAATTCGAGTCGAGATATTTAGATAAATTGGTGGGACTTTATCCTCAAGAAAAGGAAATTTACTATCAGCGTTCGCCTATTCATTTTACCGCTCAGTTATCCTGTCCGGTGATCTTTTTCCAAGGTTTAGAAGACCGAGTGGTTCCACCCAATCAAGCGGAAATGATGGTAGAAGCTTTAAAAGCGAAAGGTTTACCCGTTGCTTACGTTCCCTTTGCGGGAGAACAACACGGATTTCGTCAAGCTGAATCGATAAAACGAGCATTAGATGCAGAATTTTATTTCTATTCCCGTCTCTTTGGTTTTACTGCTGCTGATAATTTAGAACCCGTAGAAATTAAGTAGTCGTGCCAAATTAATTTCCTAGGTTCGAGAGGCGCTGAGGCCAATTCAAGTCTGAATTGCATCACTGTCTGAGGCGAATTACCATTGTTGCACAAGTAATACTAAATTCGTTGAGCATATAGCGGTGTGCAGTCGTATGAGGTACAGTGTCACGAGCTATAAACCATGCTAGGCAAAGCTTGGTCTGTATCTCACTCAAGCGCTTACCGCTATAGGCTACTTATGAAGACAGGCAACAGGCAAAAGGCAAAACCCCCCCCCACCCCCCCCTGTCCCCACGAAAAACTTTTTGCCGCAAACCCTAACTACTTCTATTAAGCTCGCTTATTAAGCTGATGTGGAGATGCTTAAAAGGCGCATCTCGCTTTTCCAAATAAGTTTTTGGACAATTCACAGTAAATATCTACAGATTTGACCGTTGGGCGGGTCTAGGCTTAACCATAGTCTCTGTCTCGGTTTCAGGCTTTTCTTCTCATTTTAACTCTCTTAGATTGATGAAAGAGAGATAAGTTGTGTTGAGAAATGTGTAGAGTTGCGGCCGACCCTTGACTGGAACCTAAGCTCTCGTGATAACTTGTATAGGAGTTATCGACAAGACACCATCAGCTAGACAGACCTTTCCAGTTTCTCTATGTTTCATCCTAACCAATCGGAAACCCGTGAAGATATCCGCGAGTATGTAGCTCAACTACAGCTTCACATGGCTTTACAAGCTCGTAATCTCGTGCCTAGTCTGACTAATACTAGCGATAGTCGCGAGAAACTGCTGCAGGATACCCAAGCAACCATCGAAAAAATCGTTTCCCGTCATTTCTAGTTGACCGATTTTACGCAAGTAATCTCTTTGAACCAAGAATCCCCGTCGCTTTAGTGCGGGGATTGTCAACGCCCTAGGATTAAGGGGGGATCAAGGTAGGGTTGATTCATGAATCAACCCTACTATGAATCAACCCCCCGACGTCGGGGGGGTTGCCTTTTGCCTCTCCTCATAACTAGCCTTTACTCAAGGGATTTAGTATAATATCATCGGTAATGGTAACGATAATTCTTTGCAGCTTCGCACCTTGAAACTCGTAAGGAATCTCGTGTTTATATTGAGTTAGGAAGTTAGGAGTATGATTTGATAAAGTTCTTATAATATCGACATTTTGTTCGATGTTATTAATATACAGTTTCATATTATCTATTGTGCTGTCACCCAACTTTTCATCGGAAGGGGCGATTATCTTTGGTTTGGCAAATTCAACTTTGAGTGTCACCTCGCTACTAAGACGAGGAAGATCACAGGTGATCCTCTGTTGTTGTCCTAACCAGTTATAGACATAACATAGTTTTCCCTGATAGATGTAGAAACTATGTCCACCAAAATATCCACCCTGCGCCATCAGAACACCTTGTAAGTCCCCTTTAGCTTTGGAGAAATCAATAGTTGCTTCGATGGCATAGAAACGAGTGCTAATATTAGGGGCAACAGCTTCGGAAATTTCTGATCCCCCTGGATGATAGGTATAGCTAAATGTGGTATATTGTGGGTGATCAGAAAATGCTGGGGGACGTAATTGCGGAATTTCTCCACCCAATACCGCAGACCCAGAGCAATCTTCAAGTGGCATATATTGTTTAGCCATCGAAATCTCCTTAGTAATTGATAACGGAAAAAACTGAGAGATTTAGCGGCTCTTCTCGACTTGGTGTGATAATCAGTGCTTATCATTCGTAGGAGTCTTGCTAGGCAAGGCTTTGAAGACTATATTTCTGGAAAATTATCCCTATTCTTCTTACTCCCACACAGGAACGAGAAGAGCCGATTTAGCTGGAATTACACTGATGGACAAAATTAACAAACCAACTCTGCTTTAACTCATACTACTCAGTCCTCTATGCTAAGATGATCCGAAAAACGCAAGTCTTTAAATTGATGGGCAAAAAAAGTTTAATTTTACTCAATAACTAAGGAGTTATATATAGGTGTTTATTTTTGACAATAAAACCAATATTTTAATTAATTCTCAGGAATTAACCTTTAAAAGTGAATATTTTTGTGACTTTTCTCTCTATTTTCAGAATCGAGAATTTCTCAACGCAGATGCTTTACAACTCAGTGGTGATCATTTTGAAGGGTATCTTTCAAGGATCATCATCGATGAAGTGATGTTAGAATTATCGCAACGTAATTGTTTAACGAATGTTGCGGGAGTAACCCATTCTAAAATGTGGGTTTTTGCGATTCCTGTTCAGGTGAATTCTGTCTTCTTCCAAAATTTGTATCCATTAGAAAATAACTATCTTGGGATTATCCCCCCTAAATCAGAAATTTCCGTTTTTCAACATCCTTTTTCTAATCGTTTTCAGCTTTACGTTCATGATAATTATCTGCAACAATTGTGCCAAAGTTTAGAGTTACCAGAAGCGAAAAAGTTATTAAATTCTTCCGCTTCTTCTATTGTGATTTGCCCATCGGAAAAAATTCGTTATCTCCAACAATCTTGTCATCAACTTTATCAAATGCTATTTAATTTAGATTGTCAACAAATATCTGGGCAAAGAAAAGCATTAAGATTGAATTTTATCAGGCAAAAATTAAAAGAAGAAATTGTCAAATATTTTCTTTTGACTTTAGCAGCAACCAAAGATATTAAAATCCCTAAAAACACTATCAGACGCAGCTCTATTCTCAAAAAAGCAGAAGAAATGATGAGAAAAAATCTGCGTTCTGATCTTACTATTCCAGCGATTTGTCAAGACTTAGAAGTAAGTCAACGCACCTTAGAATATATATTTAAAGACTTCTATCAAATGTCTCCTTACAATTATTTTAAATTGCTTCGTCTTAATGCTCTACATCAATCTCTTAACCAAAATAATCAGACAAAATTAATTTATGAAATTGCTGAAGAATTAGGTTTTTTTCACCGAGGATATCTAGCCTCTGATTATAAAAAACTGTTTGGTTACTTTCCCTCTGAAACCTAAAGAAATAGTAGGGGTAGGAATGAAAATTATTTTTAGATTTATCCGCCTTATTTTACGATTTTTTACTTCCTCTTTCTTGAATGATCAGCTACTCTTAATAATTAAGCTTCTTGCTTAAGTTGACACCAATGAAAGCTTCCGTCCATAATGTGACGTGGTGAACATTTTTCACCCAAAGACTCAGAGAGCCATCTTTTCTTGATTAGGTAAAAATTTCCCGACTGTCTCCTCAATTCTAGTCTCAACTTTACCATCGCTCTTGGGAATCTTATCTTTAGAATGACTGCCTAGCTAAACGGCTGCGGCTCTCTTCGGTTTGGTGGGTAAAATGTATTCTAAGATACAGTTCTGCTGGCGAGGGAGTGGAAGGAACCACTCCAGACACAGAACACACAAAGATTGATCTCTTCTATAGTAAGTTAAACTGATCACACAGAACCTAGAAGAGCCACGGCTGCTCATTTATTGACTTAAATCTATAATATGCCAGCAATTTTTTTTATGATTAACCACTTGACAAAGTGGCCACAGCAGTGGCATTAATTTAAGATAGGAAGTTTTCGGGAGTCAGTCGTCGGTCGTTCATACCAAATTAGCCTACACTTCATCTTGATAGGAAAGGCTTATTTTTTGCAGCTTCTTAGGGAAATTATGACCACTAATCCTCTTAACTCGCTCATTTTAGAGCAGATTAGTCATATCTGTGAGCAATACTCGATCGAAAGTCGTATTCTCGAAGATTTTGCCGATTTTGTCATCAAAAACCACCGTAAAAAGTCTCCCAAACCATCGTTAACTAAATCAAAAACTACAGCGACCACTACAGTTAAAAAAGTTAAACCTTTAACTCTAACGCAACTTAAACAGGCAGTTTATGCCTATTTTGAGGTTAGCAATACCACAGAATTAAAAAAATCGAGTATGTTTCAAATGGCTACTAGAGCCTTTGATAACATCAATTTATCTCAGCGAGAAAGTTGGGAAAAAATTTACAGAGAGTATGTAGGTATTTTACCAGAAGAAGATGGAGAAACTGGTAAGCATTGTATTAATGGTATTAATATATTTAAGTATTTTTATCCCTATCGTGTTTTCGAGCTTGATCCCAAAACTGCCAGCAAGGAAGACATTAAAAATGCCTATTATCGTCTTTCTAAAATCTATCATCCTGATAACCAAGAAACAGGAGACGCAGAAGTTTTTGATTGTTTAACTGTCATGTATAAGTCTATCACCACGGAGATAAAATAATCATGCCTCAGAAAGCAAATACCTTCCTGATCCGGGATACCGAATTAGCTCAATGGTTTTCTATTACTCTTGAAAAACTAGACAAAATTGTTGATATTTTTGATGCTGATCCTAATGATGATTGGGATTTAGTTGAAGGTGTCGATTATCAATTTGTCAACAAAAAAGATAAAGTTAGAGTGTTTTCTTTTGAAGGTGCTTTAAAAATTGCTTCCTATATTGATCAGCATGAAAAGCGAGGAATTTTATACAGATTTAGAGAATTTTTTACTAAGCACGATCAAAAAATTCGTCGCTCTTTGGCACGAAAATTAATTTTTAATGAATTGGCTGACTCTGGCGAAATTAAAGTTTATCAAGGAGTGGCTATGATTCATAAACAGAGTTTGCGGCGAATTTTAAAAACTAATGGAGCCAAGCTAAATCAAACATTCAATAATCTTAAACTCCACGAATCTTCATCTTTGAAAGTTGATGATGAAGAACTTGCTAAGGTAATCAAAAATACTAAAACAGAAGTTCGTCCTTTAAAAATAGGAGTAGATTTTTACGAAGATGAAAAAAGAGAGTTTTGGTTCTCTGAAAGTGGAGTTGTTCGCATTTCTAAATCCATGAGTGAAACTTTGACGAATAAATCGCGCCAAGAAATGTGTAAAATGATTGAAATCGAGTTTCCTCTTGCCTTTAAAGAAATTCAGGAAAATCTAGATGACGATACCAAACAAAAAATCGAGATTGAAAAGGCTAAAAAACGAGCTAAAACTAGAGATAAAAACACTTGTCAGGTGACAGGGCAAAAACCGGATAGAAATAATAAATTTAATCTCGCTGTCCATCATCTTTACTCTGTCCAAAAATATCCCCATCTAGCGACATTAGATCTGAATTTGGTGACTATTAAAGAAGAAATTCACCAAGAATTCCACGGTAATTTAGGGGGATTTAATAAACCTTGTACAATCGAGGATTTTATCGAATTCTTGCACGTTTACTATCCCGAACATCATGGTAATTTAGCCTTAAAACTTCAGAAAACTAAGAAAAAACTGGAAAAATTAGCTAAATAATCATTCAATTTGGGGGTGTGAATAGCTCCAAGGTGATTATCGATTTTTTTAGGGAAAGAACGACCACATCTCATCATGAGCGATAATTAATTTATCGAAAGTTTGGGTTAAAACTCCTATCTGACGAGGAACAGCCGCATCTAAATCAATTGCAACTATTGTCAACTCCGCCCATAGTATATATGATAGTTGAACTCTAATTTAGGATCTAGCTGGGTCTAGAGAGGATAATATGGATAAGATCAAGGTAGGATTGTTGTTTGGTGGTCGATCGGGAGAACACGAGGTATCTATCAATTCGGCTCGATCGATCCTGCAAGCTTTTAATTATCCCGAAAATCTTGACAAATACGCCGTTATCCCCTTCTATATCGATAAAAATGGCTGTTGGCATTCGGCAGCAACTGCTAGACAAATTTTAACCTCGGGGCAACCCCTAGCTATTGAGAGTGATATAACAGTCAATATCTGGCAATTTCCCCCGGAAGTGAGGGAAATCGAGGTTTGGTTTCCAATTCTCCACGGACCGAATGGGGAAGATGGCACTTTGCAAGGATTACTCACTCTCATGCGGGTTGCTTTTGTGGGTAGTGGGGTCCTGGGTTCATGCTTGGGAATGGATAAAATTGCCATGAAAACTGCTTTTGCAGCCGCTGGATTACCCCAAGTTAAGTATAAGGCCATAACCCGCTCGCAGGTGTGGTCAAATGCCTGTGTTTTTCCGCAATTGTGCGATCAAATCGCCGAGGAAATAGGTTATCCTTGTTTTATTAAACCGGCTAATTTAGGTTCTTCGGTGGGTATTAGTAAAGCACGCAACCGGCAAGAATTAGAGGCTGCTTTAGATAGTGCTGCTAGTTATGATCGACGGATTATTGTTGAAGCAGGAGTAACCGCAAGGGAGATCGAATGTGCGGTTTTAGGTAATGATAATCCCCAAGCTTCTTTGGTGGGAGAAATTACTTTTGATAGTGATTTTTATGACTATGAAACTAAATATACTGACGGGCGATCGAGTATGGTGATTCCCGCTAATATTCCCGATAAAATTGCTAATCAAGTGCGAGAAATGGCTGTAGAAGCATTTAAAGCTGTGGATGCTGCGGGATTGTCGCGGGTGGATTTTTTCTATGTGGAGAAGACTGGGGAAGTGTTGATCAATGAAATTAATACTCTGCCGGGGTTTACTAATTTTAGTATGTATCCCCAACTCTGGAAAGCCACCGGTTTAGAGTTTGATAAATTGGTCGATAAGTTGGTACAATTAGCCTTAGAAAGACAGGAAAAATAAGGTTAAATTACCACCATTTCTAGGATAGGAATTACCTATTAAATAGAAGATAAATTTTGTCTTTGATTCCCCCTTAATAAGGGGGGAAACTGACAATTTTTAACACCTAACTACTTAGAGATATTGATCAATCAGATAGTTTCAGGATCAATGCCCAATTCTCGTAATTTTTGGGCTAATTTTTCCTTCTCCAAGATAGCTTGTTCTTTTTCGAGGATAGCCTGTTCCTTCGCTTTTCGTTCCTGTTCCTTTTCTAACAGAATCTGTTCCTTTGCTTGTCTTTGCTCTAATTCAGCTTCTTGGGGAGTGGGAACCAATTGACCATCAACGGTAAAATAACGCAATTTACTCTCAAAAATCCCTAAATATAGTTCTAATTGTTCACTCCATAAATAGCCGTTTTCATTAGCAGGAATAGCCTGATATTGTCCCGCAATTAGTCTAAATCCTTGCAATTCTAAGGTATTAGGATCGAACCAAAAATAATTAGGAGTGCGAAAGGTATTTTGATAGAGAATTTTCTTTTTAGTGCGGTCAATATTGGCCGTAGAATCGGAAAGAATCTCCACGATTACATTGGGATATTTACCCCCTTCTCCCCAAACTACCCAACTTTTGCGGGGACGTTTTTCTGTATCTAAAACCACAAAAAAATCAGGACCACAGAAATCGCGCTTTTTCAGTTGTTCTTCGTTATAGTAGATAGTCAGATTACCGGAAGCATAGTAATCGTTTTTCTCTTGCCATAATAATTCTAGACAACTGAGAAGAATTATGATCTGTTGCAGATGTAAATCACTTTCCAAGGGTGGTTCATCACTCCATAAATCGGTGGGGGGACAGGTAACTTCCGGTAAAATGTCGAGAGTTGTCATAGTTTTTCCCCGTTATACTAGCTTTGTTTAATTATAACTGTTACGATCTTTTCTGGTCATAAAAAACTAACTTTTGGCTCAATCACGAGTAAAACTGTAGATAATTTGGGTAGCTAATTGTGGTAATTGTGAGAAATCTTCATCGGACATTTTTTGACGATCGAGTTTCATTTGTAATCCCGTCATCGAATCGTCTCCGTCGGAAATTAAAAATTCTAAGCGTTCAATTTCCGACCAATCTTTAACGTCATTTAATATTTTGTCAATAACCAAAAGGTAAGGATGGGAAGGATTTTTATACCAATTACTGCTGACACCCTGACGAATATCTAAACCTAAATGTACGATCAAAGGAGCGCGATCAAAAAGGGCATTGGCTACCGGTCGGGTTTCTTCTTGGAGAGATAATTGATTAGTGCGACTTAACTGCCGTAATTTCTCTAATTGATGATATCTTTGCGAAATTGACGGCGGATTTTCCTCCCAACTGAGAGCGATAGTCACTAGATAGGTTTGTAAGAATAGATGTCCTAACTTTTCCGCTTTTGTGGCCAGATAATTGGAATTATAATCATTAGCCTCGATCAGCAAAGGTACTCGCTCGACTATTTCCAAACCATAGCCTTTTAATCCGGCAATTTTACGCGGATTATTGGTAATTAAACGAATATTTCTCACTCCCAAATCGTTAAGCATTTGCGCTCCCATGCCGTAATCGCGCAAATCGGCGGGAAATCCTAACCTTTCGTTGGCTTCCACCGTATCTAATCCTATATCCTGTAAAGAATAGGCTTTTAGCTTATTAATTAAGCCAATTCCCCGGCCTTCCTGTCGCAGGTAAACCACCACCCCTAAACCGTTGTTTTCAATCATTTTTAAGGCAGTTTGCAACTGTTGCCGACAATCGCAACGCAAGGATCCCAAGGCATCTCCGGTCAGACATTCTGAGTGCATTCGTACCATTACAGGTTGATCACCAAAGAGAGCGGGATCACCTTTCACAATAGCAATATGTTCGGTTTGATCTAATAAATTTCGGTAGGCATAAAGCTGAAAAGTGCCGAATTGACTAGGAAAATTACAGACCGTTTCCCGATGGACAAAGCGATCATGTTTTAAGCGATAACTGATCAGATCGGCAATGCTAATTAACTTGAGATTATGCTGACGAGCGTATTCAAATAGTTGCGGTAAACGGGCCATGGAACCGTCGGGATTTTGGATCTCACAGATAACTCCCGCCGGATACAACCCGGCTAACCGAGCCAGATCCACGGCTGCCTCCGTATGACCGGCGCGTTTTAAGACTCCACCGGCTTTAGCACGAATCGGGAAGACATGACCGGGACGGGTGAGATCGTCGGGACGAGTGACTGGATTAATGGCAACTTGCACGGTTTTCGCCCGATCTTCTGCTGAAATGCCAGTTCTAACCCCTAAGTGGGGAGCGGCATCGATGCTAACAGTAAAAGCGGTTTGATTGCTATCGGTGTTCTTTGTCACCATCAAGGGTAATTCGAGAGCATCAAGACGCTCTCCCGTCATTGCCAGACAGATTAAACCGCGAGCTTGCACTGCCATGAAGTTAATCAGATCGGGGGTGGCAAATTGGGCCGCACAGATTAGATCTCCTTCATTTTCGCGATTCTCATCATCAACTACGACAATGGCACGTCCGGCTTTGATTTCCGCTAAGGCAGTATCGATAGAGTCAAAAGCGATCGAAGTGACAGTCACAGGCATTAAAACGAGGGAATTATTTTCATTCTACAGGTTTGCTCGATCTGCTGAGGGTCAATTTCTGCCAGTTCCCTAGAAAGAAGTCTCCCGGTGAACCTGACGGCTGCCCGGGAGACTTTTAGTTATCTTAAGCTAGAAAATTAGTTCAAACTAGCGGGGGTGATGCTGGCAACTTTGCCACCGAGACGGTTGATCTGTTGCAGGGTGTTATTTAACTGTTCAAAGGGGACAATAACCGCTTTGCTACTGCGACGGACACGGGGATAACCCGGTTTGCTAATAGCGGCAATTTCCACGCGATAGAGCTTACCCACATCACCATAGGCCACACTACCACCAAGAGCTTTACTGGGGGTGTTGCGTTGAGCAGAGGGACGATAGGCCCAACCATCGCTGCCACCGGAGGGACCGACCACTGCCGAAGCACCATTTTGAGCTAATTCCACCGCTAAACGGGAGGTTTTGCCGGCAATCTGAGAGCGATCGCTGTTGGCATAACCGCGATAGAGTTGGAACATCCGGGTAAATCCCACGGTTTTTTGACCGGGTTGGGTGGCGAAACCGCGATAGTAGGGAACGATGCTATCGCCGAAGTTTTCGGTATATTCGGCGGAATCGATGTAGGAGTCGATATCGGCCTCGAATCCTTTGTTTTCATAGAGATCGAGGTGATAGACCACTTCCGACTCATCGTAGGGAGCGCGACCTAAAAGATGTTTGATATTAAGTTCGATGACGCGGGTTTGGAAGTTACCGTAGAAGAATTTGTTCTTATACAGTTCCGATTTGGCCACGGCGCGGACGAATTCCCGCACGGTGATCGAACCGTTGCAGAGTAAGGATTCGGCACTGGTAAGGCGCTCGGAACGCATGATATAGTCATTGCCTAGCACCTGACGATAGACGGCGCGAATAACCGCCTGTGCGTCGTCACGGGACCAATCGGGACGTAATTCCACGGGAGCAACCTCGCTAAAAGCGGTTGTCCCTAAACGAGAAGCTGAGGTAGTAATTGCCACTAAAGTTCTCCTACAAAAAAATGATCATTTTCTGACCCCTCAAAACTAGGGGAGGATCAGTTCGATTACCTGGCCGCCTTGACGATGGATATAACAAGGTCTGGAAGAACAGGTGATTGCTAACCCTTTTGCTAACAACCTCCTGTCTTTCCAGACCAGCAGTTTTTTCGATTGGACTAGCTGAGAGCGTTGATAGCGTAGTCGATATAGGAGTTGGCTTCCACCGCAGGGTCGCCACTTAAACCATGGTTGGCTTTGATATATTTGAGAGCTTCGATGTACCAGCTAGGAGACAGGTCGAAGGTGCGGTTGATTTCGTCGATACCAGCGATGAGGTACTCGTCCATCGGACCGGTTCCACCAGCAACTAAGCAGTAGGTCACCATGCGGAGGTAGTAACCGATGTCACGAGCGCATTTGTCTTTACCGCGTTGGTCCGCCGCAAAGTTAGCCCCTTGCATTTGGGTGGTGTAGGGGTACTTGTTGTACACCGCTTGAGCTGCGCCGGAGATCAAAGAACTGGCTTTTTCAGTCAACGCTTTAGCAGCGGTGAGGCTGGCAGAAGCTTGACGAAAACGACCGAAAGCAACTTGGATTTCGGTGCTGCTTAAGAAACGACCTTGAGAATCAGCGGCTGCTACGGCTTCGGTAAGGGGGGTTTTCATTGTTTGGTATCTCCCAATAATCTTGCAATAAGTTTCCTACGGTTTAATTGAGACTAGCCCTGGGGACTAGGCGACAGCAGCGGCGGCGCGGTCGAAGTAGCTGGCAATTTCAGACATTAAAGCACTGCAATCGCCGGGGGTGACACCGTTGCGATCGTTAGCAATGGATAAAGCAGCTTCTTTCATTTTGCTTACGCCAGCAGCTACGGAAGCTCCTGGTACTCCTAAAGCTACATAGGTTTCGCGCAGACCATTTAAGCAACGATCGTCGAGAACACTGCCGTCGCCAGAGAAGGTAGCGTAGGTAACATAACGCAAGATGATTTCCATGTCCCGTAAGCAAGCGGCCATACGACGGCTGGTGTAGGCATTACCACCGGGGGTGATCAGTTGGGGCTGTTCAGCGAACAGGCTACGAGCGGCGTTAGCAACGATGGTGGAAGCGTTACTGGTGATCCGGTTAACAGAGTCCATCCGTTTGTTGCTGTCGGCAACCATGGCGCTGAGAGCGTCTAGTTGGGAAGAGCTTAAATATTCGCCGCGAGCATCAGCTTGGGATACTACCCGGGTGAATGCGTCAAACATTGTGACAATCTCCTAAATTTAAATGGGATTTGCTTGCAATTAAAATTTTCCCTCTTAAGGGATTTCACGGTGAGTCTGGACGAGCCTTGACCGTGATTGTTGCGATTTACTTTAAGAAACCTGAAAAAACTTCACGGCTCTCTCATAAATCACCTAAGGAGGTTAAACAAGTATCCAGCTTAACTTTTGTCTGTTATCTTGGCCCCTCAAGTTAAATTTATACACTGCTGTCGAAACTTTGTTTGTTACATATTATTAAGTTTTTTGCTGTCTTTTTGTAACAGTCACTTAACAATGACTCGATCGAGTTGGTCATCAATTCCTGACATGGCTCAAAGCCTCTCACCGTCGGGAAATCAGAGAAAGCAAGGCTTTAAGGGTATAAAGGGCAGCAAGATAAAAATTTTAAGTTTTTTTTAATATTTTCCCGCTTTCCCTTCCCCTATTGCCCAAGGATTGCCCTTTCCAGCCCTGAAATACGATGAAGTTTTGTAAAGAGGGGTGTGGGGAGTGGGGTGTGGGGAAGTGGGGAAGTGGGGAAGTGGGGAAGTGGGGAAGTGGGGAAGGGGGGAAGTGGGGAAGTGGGGAAGTGGGGAAGTGGGGAAGTGGGGAAGTGGGGAAGTGG